>JALOPO010000296.1 GCA_025453855.1 Gemmatimonadaceae bacterium | reverse complement strand
GGCCAGAACAACCTCGCCTGCGCGATGGCCTACACGCCGGTGGCGCGGCAGGTGATCCCGTCGCTGACGGTCGGCAACTGCCTGCAGTACGAGGCGTGCGTGCTGATCGACGGGCGGCTGCTCTCGCGGTCCGAGCCGTTGTGGGGCTTCCGCACGACCGACGTGGAGCTGGTGGAGCTGTACGGCGTGCGCAACGATCCGCTGCTGCTGCGCGGCTTCGGGGCGGTGCCGTGCACGAATGCGCCGACGGTGGTGGTCTGGCAGCGGCCGCGGACGTAGCGCAGGCGCGGTGCGGGATGACGGGCCGTGCCGTCGTCCCGCGCTGCACGATTGGTCAGCCGGCGAAAATGCGCACCTTGAAGCCCGGCTTCGTGGTGCGCAACCAGTTCGAGGGCCACGGGAGCAGCTTGTGCTGCACGGGGGTGAGGATGTCGGTGAGCCGCGCGCTGTGCACGCGTGCGAGCTCCCAGACTGCGTCGATCACCTGCTCCTGGCGGGCGAGCGCGCTCTTCGCGTCGTACTGGTCGTCGTAGCGGGCGAACTCGCGGGCGAGAGCGGCCCAGAGCGAGTCCGCTCGCTGCTTGAACTCCTGCGCGATCGGCTCAAGCTGCGCGACCTGTGCCGCCGTGAGGAGCAGCGAGTCGCGTTCACGGAGCACGGCCTCCACCGGGTTGGCGACGTTGCGCGCATAGCGCGTGTGAAGTGTGGCCGAGTCGGGGCGAGGGCCGGGGATGCCGCGGCGGCCGGGGCGCAACGCGCGATCGAGCTGCTGCTCGGGGAACGTCGGGCCGAACGGCACGCTGAGGTTGAGCGTGACGCGGAACGGCGCGCGGATCGTGCTCAGCCGCGGATCGGTGGTGCCGAAGCGCGGATTCACGTCGTACGCGAAGCGCTGTGCGGTCGCGTCCCAGCCGCGCACCGCGAGCAGAACCGGATCGGGCGCCGCGCGCGCGCCCCAGCCACGGATGTCGTTGCCGTGGAGAAGGCGATCGAGGCCGCCGAGCGGGTTCTCGATGAAGAGGGAGAGCTGCATCTGTTCCGCAAACGCTCCCCGGGATGGCAGGCGGATGCCAAGCTGTAGGTTCATGCGCGCCTCCCAGGGGCCTCGACAGGCATTGCGCGCGGCGATGCGGGCGGTGGCGGCGGCGAGGCAGTCGCGGACGAACGATGGCGCGCTCTCGTCGATGGCGCGGATCGCGGCGATCGTGGCGGGATCGCCGCCAGTCGCGCTCACTGTCGCGCGATCGTTGGCCCCGTTGCCGTCGCCGTTCACGTCGCCCGCCACGATCGGCGTGAACGGGCGCCCGGAGGTGACGTCGAGGAAGGCGGTGAGCGAGAGCGCCTTCCAGTAGGTGCCCCCCTGCAGCTGCAGCTGATGGCGCACATCGAAATCACCGGGCGCCCATTCGAAGCGCCGCGGGTCACCGGCGGTGTTGCGATCGAAGCCGTTGAGGCGCTCGCGCGTGCGGCCAAGGACGTACGCGCCGCGGAGCTGGAGGCGGCCGGGAAGGTCGGGATCGACCACGAGCCGCAGCTGCGTGCTCACCGAGCGCCCCTCGGATCCGGCGACGAGCACCGCGCCGTAGGCGTCGTCGGTGCGCGAGGCGAGCGGCGAGATCGCGCCGGTGCCGGGCACGACGAGCGAGGGTGCGACGAAGAGCGGGCGGTCGCCCTCGCCGGCGAGCGTCGCCTGCTGGCGCCCGGCGAAGTTCGCGTCGCGCACCGTGGGCTGGTGCAGGTTGAGCGAGGCGATGCCTTCGATGGTCACGTCGGTGCGTGAGCCGAGGCGCGTCGTCCAGCCCAGGTTGCCGCGCCACGACCGCGGTGCACGCCACGAGGGGTCGAGCGCCCGCACCTGTGCGGCGGGCTGCACGAGCGGGAGCTGCGCGCCGGCGCAGCGTGCGGGGACGTTCTCCGGTGAGGCGGCGAAGGCGTCCCAGTCGGCGACCGGGATCGCGTCGCCCACGCAGTCGAGGCGAAGCGTGCTGCCCGCGAGGCCGGTGGCCGCGACGGCGCCGGCGATCTGGTCGGGGGTGAGGTAGTTGCGGAAGAGCCCCACGCCGCCACGCAGCACGCCGACGACGTTCTCGACACGCGTGCCGACGGGGCTGAAGGACATGCCACCGGCATTGTTGTCGCGACGGCTGTAGACCCAGCGCACGCCGAACCGCGGCAGGATCGCCACCTCCACCGGCGCCACGTCGGTGCGCACGCCCAGCGACTGCGCGAGCGCTGCATTGGCATCGGGGCGCGAGAGGAAGCCGCCGCCCTCGATGCGCGCGCCGTACTGCAGGGAGAAGCGCGCGTCGCGGCGGTAGATGGAGCCGACGCCCAAGGCCGCGTTCCACGTCTGCCCCTCGCGCACGGGGAGGACGAGCGTGCGCGAGAACGCGGCCGGGCGGCCGGCGGCGAGGTCGTCGAGCGAGTTGTAGCTGTACGTGCCGAGCCGGCCCGGGAGCGCGCGCTGCGAGCTCGCGTCGGCGCGGAGCTGGCCGAAGAGCTTGAGGCGGTGCCGCTCGTTGGCGCTGGCGAAGACCTGCGAGGTGTGCTGCGCCTCGACGGTGAGCAGCGTGCGATCGCTCGCCAGTCGATCGTTGCCACCGAAGCCGAGGAGCGCGATCCCGCCCGACCGCGGGTCGGCGCCCGCGGTGCGCACGCTGCCGAAGGGAAGGGCGAGCGCGGGCGAGGTGCGCGCATCGTTCACCGAGAGGGCCAGGCGACTGTCGTGGAGCCACGCGTCGCCACGCAGCGAGTGCTCGAACTGCAGCGCGCCGGTGACGTCGCGGCTCGTCGCGCTCGTGGCCGGCGTGGCACTCGGCGAGAGCGCGACGCCATCGGCGTTCGCGACCTTGAGGTAGCCGAGCATCCCGAGCTGACGGGGGCGTGCTTCGAATGTCTTCGGATCGGTGCCGAGTCGATCGAGGCGTCCGGTGAGGATCACGTCGGTGCGCGTCGTCCCCTGCGCGCTCCCGACGGGGATGCCGAGGCGCGCGAGGTCGCCGAGGAAGCGAGTGACGGTGTCGCGCGCGACGCCCGCGGCACCGAGCGCGAGATCGGTGGCACTGGCGATCGACGGCGACTCGTCGGTGACGCGTCGCACGGTGGCGCCGACGGCGTAGGAGAGCTTGTCGCGCCAGCCGAGCGCGCCCGACATGGCGAGCGACGCATCGAGCCGGCCGTAGCGGGCGCCGAGGGCGCGCCCGGTGGCGTCGGTCGCCTGCAGGAAGGGGGCGTCGACGGCGATGCTGGTGCTGCGATCGCTGAAGATCCACGCCGGCGAGAGCTGCAGGTCGACCTGCGCGCCGCTGAAGCCGCCGCGCGCGACGTCCCACGCAGTGGTGGCGACGCGCATGCTCGTGCGCATGCCGCGCGGCACCTCGCCGCCGCCGAAGCCGAGGCCATTCAAGGTGACGAGTGTCTGGTCACCGGGGAGGCCGAGCGCCGAGAGCCCGCCCGGCCCCGCGAGGATGCCGGGCACCGTGGTGGCCAGCGCGCCGATGTCGCCCGCCTGCACGGGGGAAAAGGCACCATTGACGCCATCGCGCTCCACTTCGGCGCCGCCGCGGGCGGGCTCCATGCCGTCGCGACGATCGGGCGCCTTGCGCTTGCTCGCCTTGACCTCGACGCGTGCGAGCTGCTGCACGGCGGTGCGCGTGAGCACGATGTCGATGGTGAAGCGCTGCTCG
>JALOPO010000295.1 GCA_025453855.1 Gemmatimonadaceae bacterium | reverse complement strand
GCGGAGCGCGAGGAGCTCGAGTCACGACTCCTCGCGAGCGAGGCGGCACTCGCCGCGGCGCGCGCGCAGCAGGCGGCCGCCGATGCCGAGCGCGCCCGTCGCACGATTCGCGCGCCATTCGCCGGCATCATCGAGCGTCGCACGGCCGCGCCGGGGAGCATGGTGCAGCCCGGCGACGAGGTGCTCACGCTGGTCGATGCGCGCACGCTCGAACTCGAGGCCGCGCTCCCGGCCGATGCGTCGCCGCGGGTGCGCGTCGGTGCCCGCGTGCGGGCCAGCACGAGCGGCGCGGGGGCGCCCGCGCTCACCGGGACGATCGTCCGCATCGCGCCGGCGCTCGATCCCGTGACGCGCCAGCTCCGCGTGACGATCGCGATCGCCAATCCCCAGGGGCGCCTGCCGATCGGCGCCTTCGTCGAGGGGACGCTCGTCCCGGCCGACTCGCTCGGAGGGCGCTGACGATGTGGATCTCGAACCTCGCGATCCGTCGCCCGATCACCGCCATCGTGGCGATGCTCGTGCTCGTCCTCGGCGGCATCATGGCGCTCCGTGCGCTGGAGACCGACGAGTTCCCCGACGTCGTGGCGCCGATGGTCACCGTGACCGTGCCATATCCCGGCGCCACGCCGGCGCAGGTGGAGCGCGAGCTCCTGCGCCCGCTCGAGGAGCGCGTGCGCGGCCTCGGTGGGCTCAAGCGGCTGCAGGGGACGGCCGGTGACGGCTACGCGCTCCTGCTCGCCGAGTTCACCTTCGGCAAGGCGCTGGTGGAGGCGGTGCAGGAGGTGCGCGATGCGGTGAGTGCGGCACGCGGCGACCTGCCGGCCGAGAGCAGGGAGCCGGTGATCGAGCGCTTCAGCGAGACCGACCTCCCGGTCCTCAGCGTGGCCCTCGGCGGCAGCGGCGACGCGCTCGCGCTCGGTGCCGATGCGCGACGGATCGCGCGCGAGCTGCGGAGCGTGGATGGCGTGGCGCAGGTGCGCGTCGTCGGGGGCGCGGTGCCGGAGCTGGCGGTGCAGGTGCGTCCCGAGGCGCTGCGCGCCGCGGGGGTGACGCTCGCGCAGATCACGGATGCGCTGGCCGCGCAGAACGTCGCGGTCCCGATCGGGCGACTCGCCGACGGGGCGCGCGAGCAGTCGCTTCGCTTCGAGGGGCGCCCGGGCGACGTGGACGCCTTTCGCGCGCTCGTGCTTCGCGCGACCGATGGCGCACTCGTGCGCCTGGGCGACGTGGCCGAGGTGCGCATCGCGGCCGCCGAGCAGCGGAACACCGCGCTTCTCGACGGGCGCGAGGCGGTGACGCTCGACGTGCGGAAGCGGCGAGGCGCGAGCGCCACCACCGTGGCCGCAGCGCTGCGTGCGCGGCTCGACGAGGTGCAGCCGACGCTCGGTGCCGGGCGCACCGTGACGATCGTGCAGGACGCGGGCGCGCGCACCGCACAGGCCGTGTGGGACGTGCAGAAGACGCTGCTCGAGGGGGCGGCGCTCACGGTGCTGGTGGTCTTCGTCTTCCTCAACTCGTGGCGCTCGACCGTCATCACCGGGCTCGCGCTCCCGGTCTCGGTGCTGGCGAGCTTCGTGGCGGTGCGGGCCTTCGGCTTCAAGCTGGAGACGATGTCGCTGATGGGGCTCTCGCTCGCCATCGGCCTCCTGATCGACGACGCGATCGTGGTGCGCGAGAACATCGTGCGCCACGTGGAGATGGGGAAGGATCACGTGACCGCCGCGCGCGACGGGACGAAGGAGATCGCGCTTGCCGTGCTGGCGACGACGGCGGCGATCGTGGTCGTCTTCCTCCCCGTCGGCTTCATGCAGGGGCTGGCGGGGCAGTGGTTCAAGCCGTTCGCGCTCACGGTGGCGTGCTCGGTGCTCGTCTCGCTCTTCGTGAGCTTCTCGCTCGACCCGATGCTCAGCGCCTACTGGCCCGACCCGCACCGCCCGATGGCCGAACGGTCGTGGCTCAGCCGCCTGCTCGGCCGCTTCAACGCCTGGTTCGACGGGCTCGCGGAGCGTTACCGTGGCGCGGTGCACTGGGCGCTCGCGCATCGCGGCGTCACCATGGGCGTCGCCGCCGCGTCGCTGGTGGTGGCGGTGGCGCTCCCGGCGACGGGACTGCTCGGCGTCGAGTTCATGCCCGAGGACGATCGCTCGGAGGTCGGCGTGCAGGTGGAGGCGCCGCCGGGTGCGACGCTCGAGTACACGCGCGCGCGCACCGAGGCGATCGCGGCGATGGCACGTCGGCTGCCCGAGGTGCGCACCACCTACGCGACGATCGGCGGTGGCGACGACGACGTCACGCAGGGGAGCGTGCAGGTGCTCCTGCATCCGCGGGCCGAGCGTGACCGGAGCGCGCGCGAGGTGAGCGCGGCGCTGCGGCGCGAGGCGGCGTCGCTCGGGGGCGCCACCTACGCGGTGAGCGACATCGGGATGGGCGGGACCGTGAAGCCCATCCAGCTGCTGGTAAAGGGGACCGATGCGGCGACGTTGCCGCGCATCGCCGACGCGATCGCGCGCGAGGTGCGTCGCGTGCCGGGCGCCGCCGACGTGACGCTCTCCACGCGCACCGGGCAGCCGGCGGTCGACATCGCGATGCATCGGTCGCTGGCGGCTGCGGTCGGAGTGCAGCCGATCGAGGTCGCGGGCGCGTTGCGGGCCGCGTTCGCGGGCGTGGACGCCGGCGACTGGATCGATGCCGAGGGCGATCTGCGGAAGGTGGTGGTGCGCCTCCCGGCCAGCGAACGTCGCGCGCTCGCCGACCTGGGGCGGCTCCCGCTGCTGGTCCCCGACGCGGGAGGCGGCACGCAGGCACTCGCCTTCGCGCAGGTGGCGACGGCGGTCCCGACCACGGCCCCCACGCGCGTGCAGCACGAGAACGGGGTGGCCGTGGTGACGATCGCGGCCAACGTCATCGGGCGTCCGCTCGGCGACGTCTCGGCGGGGATCGATCGCGCGGTGGCGGCGATGGGGCTCCCGGCAGGGGTGACGGTGAGCTACGCCGGCGACGTGAAGGATCAGCGCGAGGTCTTCACCAACATCCTGCTGGCGCTGGCGGTGGCGGTGGTGGGGATGTACTTCGTGCTCGTGCTCCAGTTCAATTCATGGATCGAGCCGTTGGCGATCCTGGCGTCGCTCCCGCTGTCGGCGGTGGGAGTGGTCGGTGCGCTCCGGATCGCGGGCTCCACCATCAACATCATGTCGCTGATCGGGGTGATCCTGCTGGCGGGGGTGGTGGCCAAGAACGCGATCCTGCTGCTGGAGTTCGCGAAGCAGTTGCGCGAGCGGGGGCGTCCGCTCGTGGACGCGCTCGCCGAGGCGGGGGCGACGCGGCTGCGCCCGATCGTGATGACGACGGTCGCGCTGGTGGCGGGGATGGTGCCGGTGGCGCTCGGGCGCGGCGAGGGGGCGCAGTTCCGCGCGCCGCTCGGGATCGCGGTGATCGGCGGGACGCTCACCTCGACGCTGCTCACGCTGCTGGTGATCCCGGTGGTCTACGCGCTGCTCGACGCGCTGGTGGCGCGACTGCGCGGCGCCCGCGCGCGTGTGCCGGACGCGGCGACCGGGCCGCTGGCGACGCCCGTGGCCGGACCCGCCTGATGGCGACGCGAGCGGAACCGGTGCGCGGCCGAACGGCGCCCCGGCCCGTGCATGGCGCGGCGGACGCGGAGCTGGAGCGGGTGACGCCGCTCCTCCCGCGGCTCAC
>JALOPO010000011.1 GCA_025453855.1 Gemmatimonadaceae bacterium | reverse complement strand
CCGTCGCGCTCGCCCTAGGCGGGCGACGCATGCAACGCTAGACTCCACGGCGCGCGTGGGCTGCGTGCGCGCCCCGACGCCTGCGCACCGCCCCTGCGCCCGGGCCACGCACACGACGGACCATCACGCGCGGACGGAGGCGCCCCCGTGCGCCCGTCCCGACAGCTCGCATGACGCCAAGCGCCACGGAACCCCGAAGCCGAATCATGAGCGAGGCTCCGTCCACGCCGTCGTTCCGCACGCGGGGCCTGGGGTTGCCCTTCCGCGTTCCGCTGCTGCTGACGGCAGTCACGGGCGCGCTCGCATCGGTGTGGTCCACGTTCGAGACCAACGACGACGCGACGATGATGGGAATCGCCAGCGGCGCGATTGGCGACCCGAGCGGCGACCCGCACCTGATCTTCATGGCGACGCCGCTCGGAGCGCTGCTGCGCGCGCTCTACCATGTCACGGCACGGGTGGAGTGGTACGGCTGGCTGCTGCTCGTTCCCACGGTCCTCGGAAGCGCCGCGCTGGCGTGGGGCGCCCTCGCGCTGCTGTCGATGCAGCCGAGGACCGCGCCGTCCGATGGCGTGCGCTCGCCGCGTGGGCCACATGGGATCACCAGGATCGCCGTCATCGCGATCGCTGTCGCGATCACGGCGGTGACCATCTGGAGCATCCAGTTCACGCGCGTGGCGCTGGTGCTCGGCTTCACGACCGGGGTGATCGCCACCGTCGCCCTCGTGCGGCCGGTGGTCTCGCCATCGCCGCTCCTGCTGCCGCTGGCGGCGCTGTGGCTGATGGGCATCTGGATTCGCGACCAGGCCGCGATCCTGGGCTTGTTCCTGTTCGCGCCCGTCGCGATCGCGACGCTGTGGCGCACGGGCATCCACCGCCTGCCGGCACGTCGGCTGCTCGCGCTCGCGGCGGTGATCGCGGCCGTGCCCGTGGTGCATCTCGTGACCGAGGCACGTGCCTATGCCTCGACGGCGTGGCGCGTCGCGCGCGAGAGCCATCGGCTTGTGTACCCGATCGCGGACTACCACCTGCACCGCAAGCTGTGCGAGATCGCCACGTGTGCACGGCGCACCGGCGTCTGGTCGTCGAACGACCTGGAACTCGTCGACATGTTCACGTACGAAGACACCGTGGTCTATTCCTACGCCAACCTCCAGCGTGCCAACCGCGCACTCTTCCCCGACGGTTCGGGTGCCCTGCTCCGCCTTGGCGTGCGTCTCCGTGCCTTGGCCGGCGTGCAACGCATCGAGAGCGACAGCGGTGCGGTGGCGCTCACGGCGGGCGCCTCGGGCGCGACCGACGCGGCGATCCTCGAGACCGCGGGCCCGGCCGCCGCCGACTCCGCGGGGGCCGGCCGAGCGAGCATCCTCCCGCCGGTGAGCGAGCAGGCACCGGCGCGCATGCTCGCGCGTGTCGTGACGGCGCTGCTCACGGGTGGGCTGGTGGTGTTCGGCGTCACGGCAGTCCTGGTGCTCACGCTCCGCGATGGCACTGCACGCGGGCGCGGCGCGCTCGCCCTCGCGTGGGCGGCGGCGATCATCGTGGCGCTCTTCCTCTTCACCAAGTCGGTGCCACAGCGCGTGCTCGACCCCATCTGGGTGCTCGGTGCGCTCGCCACGGTCCTCGTCGCGCCCGCGGCGATCACCGCTGCACGGTGGCGCACGGCGACCTTCCTGCTCGGCATTGCGGTGCTGGTCGTGATGAACCTCGACTATGCCATCGCGCGCGACCGCACGCTGCGCGAGGTGCAAGGCGAGCTCCGGACCGTCGAGACGCTGCGATCGACGAAGGTCGTCGTGCTCAACATCTCCTATCCGTACCAGGACATCTGGCGACCGTTGTGGGGCAATGCCGATCTCCACGCACGCACCTGGCTCCCCATCTCGTGGCCGAACCTGATGCCGCCGAACCGCATTGCGGCGCGGCGCCTCGGCCTCGCACGCCCGCTGGCCGAGCTGCCGTGCCGGGACGACATCCTCCTCATCGGCGTGCAGCCGTACGTCGCCGGCCTCGAACGCTTCGCCCGCGAGCACGGCACGGCGCCCTGCCGCTTCCGGCAGGTGCACGCTGGTCCGCGCGTGATCGCGTACCGCGGCACGCCGATGCCGTCTCCCGACTCCTCTCTCCACGCGACCTCTCGCCCGCCTGCCACGCCATGACGTCGGTCGACTCCGAGGCGCCCGCGCGCCCCTATTTCGTCCATCCCGCCGCGATCGTGGAGACCGATGCGATCGGGCCGCGCACGCGTGTCTGGGCGTTCGCCCATCTCCTGCCCGGTTGCCGCGTCGGCGCCGACTGCAACATCTGCGACGGCGTCTTCATCGAGGGGGGCGCCACGGTGGGTGACCGGGTGACCGTGAAGTGCGGCGTCCAGCTGTGGGAGGGCGTCACGCTGGAGGATGACGTCTTCGTGGGGCCGAACGCCACGTTCACGAACGACCCGTTCCCCCGCAGCCGCCAGCATCCGGCCGAGTATGCGCGGACCGTGGTGCGGCGCGGCGTGTCGATCGGGGCCAACGCGACGATCCTCCCCGGGCTCGTGATCGGCGAGGGGGCGATGATCGGCGCGGGGGCGGTCGTCACGCGCGACGTCCCGCCCGGCGCGGTCGTCGTCGGGAACCCCGGCCGCATCGTGCGCTGGATCGGCAACGGCGAGGCGCACCGCGCGCGCGCCGTGGAGCGCACGACGACACCGGCGGAAGCGGCCGCGCTCCCCGCGCTCGTGGTCGGCGGCTGCCGACTGGTGCGGCTGCCGATGCTGCGCGACGCGCGCGGGCTCCTCAGCTTCGGCGAGCACACCGCCCACCTGCCGTTCGTGCCGCTCCGCTACTTCCTGATCGCTGGCGTACCGTCAGGCTCGCTGCGCGGCGAGCATGCGCACCGCGAGCTCCAGCAGTTCCTGGTGTGCGTGCACGGGGGCTGCCGCGTCGTGCTCGAGGACGGCACGCATCGCGAGCAGGTGCTCCTCGACTCGCCCGGCGTGGGCGTCTACATCGCGCCCATGACCTGGACCACCATCCTGCACGACTCGCCCGACACGACGGTGCTGGTCCTCGCCTCGGACACCTACCGCGAGGCCGACTACATCCGCGACTACGAGGAGTTCCGGACGCTGGCCGCGGAGCGTGGCGCATGAGCGCGACCTCCCCGGCCATCACGGTCCCCTTCCTCGACCTCCGCGCCACGTACGTCGAGCTGCAGGACGAGATCGACGCCGCCCTGCGGCGCACCATGGACAGCGGCTGGTACCTGCTCGGACGCGAGCTCGAGACGTTCGAACGGCAGTGGGCCGCGTACTGCGCGGCGCGCCACGGGCTCGGCGTCGCCAACGGCCTCGATGCACTGGTGCTCGCCCTGCGCGCGCTCGACATCGGGCCCGGCGACGAGGTGATCGTCCCCTCGAACACCTACATCGCCACGTGGCTCGCGGTGAGCGCGGTCGGCGCTCGGCCCGTCCCGGTCGAGCCGGACGAGCGGACGTGGAACATCGACCCGGCGCGCGCGGCCGATGCCGTCACGTCGCGCACGCGAGCGCTCCTGCCGGTGCACCTGTACGGGCAGCCCGCCGACCTCGGCGCGTTGCTCGCGCTGGCACGGTCCGCCGGGCTGCGCGTGCTCGAGGACGGGGCGCAGGCCCATGGTGCCGCGTGCGGTGGGCAGCGCCTGGGCGCGCACGGCGACATCGTGGCGTGGAGCTTCTACCCGGGCAAGAACCTCGGCGCATTCGGCGACGGCGGCGCGATCACGACCAACGACGACGCACTGGCCGACCGCGTACGGGTGCTCAGGAACTACGGCTCGCGCGTGAAGTACGTGAACGAGGTGCAGGGCGTGAACAGCCGCCTCGACGAGCTGCAGGCGGCGGTGCTGGCCGTGAAGCTCGCGCACCTTGATGCGTGGAACGCGCGTCGTCGCGAGCAGGCGGATCGCTACACGCGCGCGCTCGCCGGCACGCCGCTCGCGCTGCCATGGGTGCCCGCGTGGGCGGACCCGGTCTGGCACCTCTACGTGGTCCGCGTTCCCGGCGGTGCACCAGTGCGGACGCGGTTGCAGGAGCACCTCGCCGCGCAGGGCGTCGGCACGCTGATCCACTATCCGATCCCGCCTCATGCGCAGGCGGCGTACCGCGCGGCAGGGTACACGGACGACGACTTCCCGATCGCGACACGGCTCGCGGGCGAGGTGCTGAGCCTCCCGATCGGCCCGCACCTGACGCGTCCGCAGCAGGACCACATCATCGAGGCGATCCTGGGATTCGACGCATTCTGAAGCGAAGGCGGCGGCGATCGTCCGAACGCCGCCGCCCGTACCGGTGACTCGTGGCGAGGAGTGCAGCCGTGGCGCGCGTCAGCATCATCGTTCCTGTCTACTACAACGAGCTCAACCTGCCGGAGACGGTGCCGCGGCTCCTCGCGCTGGCACCTGAATTCGATGGCGACGACCTCGAGCTCGTGTTCGTCGACGACGGTTCCGGCGATGCCTCGCTGGCCGCGCTGCAGGCGTGGCACGCCCGTGAGCCCGAGCGCGTGAAGGTGGTCGCGCTCTCCCGGAACTTCGGCTCGATGGCCGCCATCCTCGCCGGGTTGCACGTGGCCAGCGGTGACGTCATCGGCATGATCGCGGCCGATCTGCAGGACCCGCCCGAGCTCTTCATCGACATGCACCGTCACTGGCGCGCCGGGACGAAGGTCGTGCTGGCGGTGCGCGCCGATCGCGAGGAGTCGTTCGGCCAGAAGCTCTTCGCCAACACGTACTACGGCCTCATGCGTCGCTTCGCGCTGCCGGGCTACCCGCCGGGCGGCTTCGACTTCTTCATGATCGACCGGCACGTCGCGGACGAGATCGTGCGCATCGGCGAGAAGAACACGAGCCTCATGAGCCTCATTTTCTGGCTGGGCTTCTCGCCGGTGATGCTGCCCTACGTCCGCCGGGCACGTCGCCTGGGCAGGTCACGCTGGACGCTGGCGAAGAAGATCAAGCTCTTCGTCGACTCGTTCGTCGCCTTCTCGTACGCCCCGATCCGGGCGCTGTCGGCGTTCGGCGCACTCATGGCCGTGGCGGCCTTCGCCTACGGACTCTACGTGCTTGGCGTGTGGGCGACGACCGGGATCCCGGTGCGCGGCTTCGCGCCGGTCATCATCGTGCTCGCGTTCACCAGCGGCGTGCAGATGCTCATGCTCGGGATCCTCGGCGAGTACCTGTGGCGCGCGCTCGACGAGAGCCGGCGGCGCCCGCCGTTCGTGATCGACCGGCAGTGGCCACCGGTGCTCGGCAGCCGCGCCGAGGCGGCGCTCGATGCGGGATCACGACGCACCGTGCTCCGGTAGCACCGCGCGCCGCGTCGACGCGGTGCGCGTCAGGGCGACGCACCGTCGGCCGTGATCGTGGCGGGAGCCGGCGACGCGTGCGCAGCCGGCGGCGCATCGTGCGCGCTGCGCACCACGCGCGCCGGGACACCGGCGGCGATTGTCGCGGCGGGAACATCGCGTGTCACCACCGCACCGGCCGCGATGACGGCGCCGTCGCCAATGCGCACGCCGGGGAGGATCGTCACGTCGGGGCCGACCCACACGTTGTCGCCGATCGAGACCTCGCGGATCTCCTCGGCAGGCAGGTGCTCCCCCCGCAGCCGCCGTGCCGGGTCGGTCGGGTGCGCGGCCGAGTCCATGATGCGCACGTTCGACGCAAAGAGCACGTCGTTGCCGATGCGGATGCGACGCGAGATGGAGAAGTGGCAGCCGTGGCCGATGTGCGTGCGGTCGCCGACGAGGAACTCCGGCGTCGTGTCGGACGACCAGGAGAAGAGGATGCTGCACTTGCCGTCGATGCGACTGTGGCTGCCCACCTCGATGCGACCGACGCCGTCCACGAAGTGGACGAAGACGCCGGTGTGGAAGTCGCGCCCCACGCGGGCGCAGTAGCCCTTGAAGACCGGTTCGGCGATGAAGGTCCGGCGCACCCAGTAGACGAGCGACCGCGCCGCCACGTAGGCGAGCCGGATGATGCGCGCGACCGGCAGCGGCAGGGGGAGCGACGCGGTGCGCACCGCGCGCACGAGGCGGCGCGCACGACGCGCGATCGGTGCGTCGCTGCGCAGGTAGCGGACGAGCGACCGGACGACGCTCATCGCCGGGCGAGCACCGTGCGGTACGCGCGCGTGTAGGCGTCGACCATCGCGGCGCGCCCGTACCGCCGGCGCACGTCGACCTTGACGCGCGCAGCCGTCGCCGCGGCGCCGGCGGGATCGTCGTGGATGGCGCGCGCGATGCGCGCGAGCGCCGCCGCGTCACCCTTGGGCGCCACCCATTCGCGCGCCGCCGCCATGACCCGCCCCGAGTCGCCCACGTCGCTCACGAGACATGGGCGCTCGAGCGCGATCGCCTCGAGGAGCGCGATCGACGTTCCCTCGTGATCGGACGGGAGGATGAGGGCATCGGCCTGCTGCATCACGCCCGCGATCTCCGTGTCGGGGACGATACCAAGCCACTCGACATGCTCCGCGACGCCCAGGTCGGCGGCGAGCCGCTCGTAGTACGGCCGCGCATCGCCGCGCCCCGCGAAGCGGACCCGCGCATCGATGCCGTCGGCACGCAATCGTCGCACCACCTCGAGCGAGAGATCCTGCCGCTTCACGAGTTCGGTGCGCGCGACGTGCACCAGCGTGAACGGACCTGGCGACCGTGGCCGCTGCTCGAAGTCGAGGTCGAGCTTCCGGATGCCGTTCTGGATCACCTCGACGGGGCACCACCGATCGAGCAGGTTGCGTCGGGCCGTGTGGCGCAGGTCCTCGGAGACGAGCACCAGGTGATCGGTCGAGAGCGCCCCCATGAACTCGGTGACGCGGTCCTGCCACCGGGGCGGGAAGTGCTCGCCGTGGAGCGTGTAGAGGTGCGCAGCCCGCGTGCCGGCACGGATGGAGCGCGCGTACGACCACCAGTTCCCGCCATGCAGGTGGATCACGTCCGCCTGCACCTCGGTGCGCAGCGCCTCCACGAGCCGCGGCACACGCTGCCACGGGCGCGCGAGCGGGGCGCCGAGCACGCGCACCGGGTAGCCGGCCGCCACCAGGCGCTCGCCGAGCACCCCCGCCTCGTGCACCACGAGTGCACTCGCCTCGAGCCCCGCGAGCCGCTGCCCCTCGATCAGCTCGGCGATCACGCGCTCGAGCCCCGCGAGCTGGAGGCTGCTCACGAGGTGCACGACGCGCAGCGGTCCGTCCCCGACCGCCGCCGGTGCTGGCGCGCCGATCACCTCACCAGCAGATGCCGTCATACCCGGCCGTGTCCGGCGGTGCGGCGGCGAAGAGCCGGGCGAGGTCGATGACGTGCCGGCCGCGGAACGCCGACGCGCCGAGCGCGCGGATCTCCCCGGTGGCGTTGCCCACGATCACCACCTCGCCGTGCGCGATGACCTCGGCGGCGGAGGGACGCACGAGCGACCAGATGTGCGGGATCTCGCCCTCGATGTACTCCCTGTTGCTTCCGATGAGCCGCGCCTCGCTCACGTCGCGATCGTAGATCGCGAGTTCGAGCCCCTTGCCGACCATGAGCTCGATCAGGCTCACCAGCGGACTCTCGCGGAGGTCGTCGGTGCCGGGCTTGAAGCTCATGCCGAGCATGCCGATGCGTCGCTTGCCGGTGCGCACGATCATGTCGAAGGCGCGCTGCACCTGCAGGCGATTGCTCTCGAGCGTGGCGCGCAGCACCGGCGTCTCCACGTCGAGCTCGCGCGCACGATGGGTCACCGCCCGCAGGTCCTTGGGGAGGCAGCTCCCGCCGAACGCGAAGCCGGGCTTCAGGTACGCGGGCGAGATGTTGAGCTTCCGGTCCTCGCAGAAGACGCGCATGACCTCGTGGCTGTCGACGCCGAGTGCCTTGCAGACGTTCCCGATCTCGTTCGCGAACGCGACCTTGAGGCCGTGGAAGCAGTTGCAGGCGTACTTCACCATCTCGGCGACGCGCACGGCGACGCGGTGCACGGGCGCGTCGAGGCCGGCGTAGAGCGCGGCGACGGCGTCGGCCGTCGGCGCCTCGTCGGCGCCGATGAGCGTGAAGGGGGGCTCGAGGAAGTCCTTGATGCTCGTCCCCTCGCGCAGGAACTCGGGATTGCTCGCGACACCGAAGTCGACGCCGGCCGTCTTGCCGCTCGTCCGCTCCAGCGCCGGGACCGCCACGCCGTGCACCGTCCCGGGGAGGACCGTGCTCCGGATCACGACGACGTGGTAGCCCTCCTTGTCCCTGAGCGCCGCGCCGATCTCCTCGCAGACCCGCTCGACGTAGCGGAGATCGAGGCCGCCGTTGGCACGACTCGGCGTGCCGACGCACACCAGCGACAGCGCCGTCGCGCGCACGGCATCGCCCACGTCGGTGGTGGCACGCAACCGGCCCGCCGCCACCTGCTCCGCCACCAGCTCGGCGATGCCCTCCTCGACGATCGTGCTCTTCCCGGCGTTGACCAGGTCGACCTTGGTGCGCGCGACGTCCACGCCCACCACCGCGTGTCCCTCGCGGGCGAAGCAGGCGGCCGAGACGCAGCCGACGTAACCAAGACCGAAGACGCTGACGGCGCTCATGCGCTGACTTTCGGGAGAGAGGGTCGTTGGGCGGAAGGCAGGACCTCCGCACAGAGCTCGGCGAATCGGCGTGCCACGCCATCCCAGCCGAAGTGGGTCCGTACGAAGGCATCGGCCGAGGCTCCCATCCGCTGCGCCCGTGCGGGATCCCGCAGCAGCGCGATGCACCGGTCGGCGAAATCGGTCGGCGTGTCGCCGAGGAGCAGGTGCTCCCCGTCGGTCACGGGCAGCCCCTCGGCCCCGATCGTGGTGCTGACGGTGGGGAGCCCCATCGCCATCCCCTCGTAGATCTTGAGGCGCGTCCCGCCGCCGACGCGCAGCGGCACGATGCAGAGCGAGGCCGAGGCGAGATGCGGGCGCACATCGGGGACGGAGCCGGTGACGGTCACGCCACCCGCCGGATCGTGCAGCGCCTGCACCCGGGCCGTGGGATTGCGCCCCACGATCGCGAGCGACGCCTGGGGCACGGCCGCGCGGATGCGCGGGAGCATCGTCTCCGCGAACCAGAGGATGCCGTCCTCGTTCGGGAGCCAGTCCATCGAGCCCACGAAGACCATCGCGCCGTCGCGTCGCAATCCCACGTCACCGGGCTGGAAGAAGTCGGTGTCGACCCCCGTCGGCACGTCGGCGGTGCGCCGCACGCCGTACTCGCGCCGGAAGTAGTCGGCGTCCTGGGCCGACACGGCGACGACGCTGTCGAAGCGCCGGCACTCCGCGGCCTCGAAGGCACGCATGCGACGCCACTGGCTCGCCATGTACGCCTTCTTCACCGGGTGGGTCGCGACCTTGGCGTGCCGCTGCCAGATCATCGCCTCGACGTTGTGCTGGAAGAGGACGACCGGGACGCCGAGCTCCGACGGCACGTTGATCGACGGGGCGAGGAAGTCGCAGACCACCACGTCCACGTCGCCCCCCGCGCAGAGTGCGCGCAGGCGCGCGCGCAGCGCCGGCACCTCGTAGCGCGCGACCGCATACGGGAGCGTCGAGACCGCGTTGCGCGCGAGGGCGCCCCAGAACGCGGGCGATCCCTTGGCCGGCGGCGCGAAGGGCACCACCTCCACCCGCTCGCAGTACTCGGTCGCGCGCGCCACGGCGTCGGGCGCCGCAGTGCCGTCGTCGAGCGTGAGGTAGGTGAGGCGATGCTGACGACTCAGGGCCCGCAGCATCTGGTAGGTGCGGATGCGCCCACCCTTGTCGACCGGGTGGAGGAGCTCCGTCTTGATCCAGAGGATGTGCATGCGGCGCGCGGTCACGCCGCCCGCCGCGTGGCCGACGGTGCGTTCCCGCCGCGCATGCGGATCGCCGCCGGGTCCTCGCCGTCGAGGAAGACGCGCTGCCAGAGCTCGAGGGTGAGCAGCGCCCAGAGCCGTTCGCTGTGGTTCTCCCCGGCGAGGTGGCCCCGCACGAAGCGCTGCACCGCGTCGCGATCGAACAGCCCGCGATCGAGGGTGCGCGGCGACGTCACGAACTCGTCGAGCAGGTGCCGCCACGGGCCGCGCAGCCAGCTCCCGACGGGGACCGGGAAGCCCATCTTCTTCCGCGCCAGGATCTCGGGCGGGAGCTTGTCGGCCATCGCCTGCCGGAGGATCCACTTGGTCGTGGTCCCCCGGAGCTTCATCCGGTCTGGCAGGCTCGCCACCCACTCCACGAGCGGATGATCGAGGAAGGGCACGCGGCTCTCGATGCTTGCCGCCATGCTCATCTGGTCCTGCTTCATCAGGAGTTCGTGCAGGTACGTCTTGGTGTCGGCGTAGAGCAGGCGCCCGAGGAGCGTCGGCGCGTCGGTCGCGGCCAGGGCGCGATGGTACGCCGCATACGCGTCGACACCGCGCACCTGCTCGCGCAGCGCCGGCGCGAGGAGGGAGCCGATGCGCCCCGGGGCAAAGACGGCGAAGTTGTCGAAGTACATCGCATCGAGGGTCGCCGGTCGCGCGAGGAAGGTGCGGGCGAGCTTCCCGCGCACGCCGGCCGCCCCCGCCTCGCCGATCGCCCCCGCCAGCGCGCCGCGCAGCGCGCCCGGCATCACCTTCTCCCACATGCCGCCGAGCGCCATGTTGGCGATCGTCACGCGGTAGCGGTTGTAGCCGGCGAGCGTCTCGTCGCTCCCCTCGCCGGTGAGCACGACCTTCACGTGCTCGGCGGCGAGGCGCGAGACGAAGTTGAGCGCCACCGAGCTCGGATGCGCGATCGGCTCGTCCTCGTGCCAGACGAGGCGCGGGAGCGCGTCCCAGAAGTCCTCGGGCGAGACGACGATCTCGTGATGGTCGGTGCCGAACCGGCGCGCCACCAGCCGCGCGTACTCGAACTCGTTCGCCTCGCGCTCGGCGAAGGCAACCGAGAACGTGCGGATGCGGTCGCTCACGAGCCGCGACATCGTCGCCGTGATCGCGGCCGAGTCGATGCCGCCGGACAGGAACATCCCGAGGGGCACATCGGCCATGAGGCGCAGCCGCACCGCCTCCTCGAAGCGCTCCATGTACTCGCCGACGATCGAGGCATCGTCGCGGCGCGCGAGCGCCTCGTCGGGCGTGAAGTGCAGGTCCCAATAGCGCACGAGCTCGAGCGCCCCGTCGCGCCACGTGAGCACGTGCCCCGCCGGGAGCCGGCGCACGCCCGCGAAGAGCGTCTCGTCGCCACTCGGGGCGTGGTTGGCCAGGAAGTCGGGGAAGGCGGCGGCGTTGAGCGCCGGGCGCACGGCGCCCGCAGCCAGCAGCGCCTTGATCTCGCTCGCGAACCAGAGCGTGCCGTCGGCGTCGTGCACGTAGTAGAGCGGCTTCACGCCGAAGCGGTCGCGCGCGATCACGAGCGTGCGATCGCGCCGATCCCAGATGGCGATCGCGAACATCCCGCGGCAGTGGCGCACGAAGTCGCGCCCGTGCCGTTCGTAGAGGTGGAGCACCGTCTCGGTGTCGCACGTCGTGTGGTAGCGCACGCCGTCGCCCTGAAGCTCGGCCATGAGCGCCGGATGGTTGAACACCTCGCCGTTGTAGACGATGGTGCTCCGCCCGTCGTCGGTCGTCATCGGCTGCGCGCCGTGCACCACGTCCACGATGCTCAGCCGCCGGTGCCCGAGCCCGATCCCGCCCTCGACCATGAGTCCCGCGCCATCGGGGCCGCGATGGAGGAGCGTGTCGCGCATGCGCACGAGGCGCGACTCGTCGACGGGACGCGCAAGCCGGTCGGGGATGGCGATGCCGCAGATGCCGCACATCGCTCAGCGCCCCTCGGTCGTCGACGCGTCGAGCGCGACCGTCCCGTCGCCGTCGAGCGTCACCGAGCGTCCGAACGCCGTCACGGCGCCCGCGCCGCCCGCGACCACCTGCCGCGGCCCCGTCGCCTCGTCCATGTCGAGGAGCGCGGCCCACGTGGTCTCGACCGTGATCATCGGCTCGTGCATCGCCGCTCCCAGGGGGGCCAGCAACCGATCGCTCCCACGTGCGTGGTCGAGGCGCCAGGCCGACGCGCCGCTCCGCACGAGCGCGGTGGCGTCGCACTCGTCGGGCAGCGCGAGCACCGTGGCGATCGTCGTGGTGCGCGCGATGCGCCCGCGGCCGACCAGTGCCGGCGCCGGGAGCTCGGCCCCGTAGGCGGGCGAGACGGTGCGCGGCTCGACGGACCAGGCAAGGGCTCCATCGCCGACGACGCGGAGCGAGACGCCCGCGCGTGCGACTTCGGCGCCCCGGTCGCCGTCGGGAATGACGGTGCTCCCGGGGGCACAGGGGAGCGCGAGCTCGAGGTCGTGCGGGGCCGCGCAGGTGAGGGTGTCGAACATGATCCAATATCGCCGGGCCAGGCGCGCGATGGTGCGTCGGTGGCGAACCGGATCGACGAGCCGTTCGTAGCCATCGTGCCACGCATCGGCCCATGACGCCGCGCCCGCGATCCCGGCGCCGGTGAGGTGGGCATCGGTGGCCGTCCGCCAACGAAAGGCCGTTCCCATCTCGGACGAATCGAGGCCGTCCACGGTCACCGTCGCATGGACCCGCGTCGCCCGGTAGCGGTCGCGCAGCGGCGCCGTGTAGGCCCCCGTCCCCGGGTCGACGACGAGTGGCACGCCGCGCGCCGTCAGCGTGATGCTCAGGGCGTCGGCATGCGCATGCCCCCCCGACAGCGCACCATGGGGGCCGGCGTCCAGGACCAGGTGATGATCGTGTGCGGGCGCCTCGCCCCGTTCGCGCAGCACCACCCACCCGCCGTCCCGCAGGACCTTCGAGGCGCGCCCCCCCGCGGCCGGCGGGGCGACTTCCAGCGCCTCGAGGCGTCCCAGCGCCGCCGGCCCATCGAGCCACGGCAGCGCCCAGCGCCCCGCGCTCCCCGGGACGGTGAGCGCCGCATCATCGAACAGGAGAGCGGCGCGCGCGAGGACGTCGCTCACGTCCACCGCCGAAAGCGGCGCGAGGGGAAGGAGATGGCCGCCGTCGTCGTCGCCGCACTGCGGGATCGTCCCGTCCTCGCGGGCGAAAGCGCGGAGCGCCATCGCCGCCGCCCGCGTCCGCTCGCGCACGATCGCGGGGATCGCCAACCCGGCGTGTGTCGCCCAGGCGATCGCGTGGACGTAGAAGTCGGTCGAGTAGGCCTGGTACCAGGTCGTCTGCTCGAAGTAGCTGCCGTCGGGGCGATGCTGCAGCGGCGCCTGGTCGACGAGCACGCGCCAGCCATGGGCGACGCGTCGTCGTGCCCCGGGGAGCGCGGGCCACGCCACGCCACTGGCGAGCAGTGCGAGCGCCTCGCCCGTGAGGTGCGTGTTCGGGCTGAACCAGGTGGAGAGGTTCCACTCGAGGTGATCGGCCTGCGCGAGCACGGCCGACGCGAGCCGGTGACGCAGGGCCTCATCGAAGCCGGGCGCGCCTTC
>JALOPO010000294.1 GCA_025453855.1 Gemmatimonadaceae bacterium | reverse complement strand
GTGGCGATCAAGATCGCGCCCTTCGACCGGTACCGGACGATCGACGTGGTGCGCGCCGTCGCCGCATCCGGCCGGACCGATGTGGCGCTCTACACGGGCAATGATGACGCGATCGTGCACGATCTCGTCACCCCGTTTCCGGTGCGCCGCAACGGCCACGCCGCCACCGCCCGCATCGTCGGCGGGCTCCTCGGCCAGTGGGCGGTCTGGACTCGGCATGCGGTCGAGCTCCTCACCCGCATCAAGGCGATCGGCGAGGGCCCGGTCCCGCGCAACCTCCTCACCGAGGGGGCCGAACTCACCGACGCCAACGGCGCCGTCTTCGACGCCGCCAACCGCTACGCGGGGTGCATTCCCGGGATCCACGAGATCCTGCGCCGCCAGGGGCTCATGCGCGGGACGTGGACGCTCGACCCGCGCGAGCAGCTGGGGCCCGGCCAGGTCGACGAGCTCGACCGCGTGACCGCCGCCTACCCCTGGCTCACCGACGACAGCTTCGTCGCCGCGCACCGTGATCGCTGGCTGAGCTGACGGCACGCGACTCACCGCCCGGTCCGGCGTGACGGGTCGGACCTATTGACTCCGCGATTTCATTACCGTGGCAATCGAGAACGCGATATCGCTACTGGCTGGTCGCGACGTTCGCGCTCGAACCCGTCCAACCGGAGTCCACCGTGTCCGCTCCCACCGCCCGTCGCCTGCGCACGCTCGCGACCGTGCCCGTCGCCGCCCTCGTCCTCGCGGCCTGCTCCGACGACTCGCCGACCGGGTCGAACGGCCCCGACGCGGCATCGCCCGACTTCCGCCGCCTCGTCGTCACCGACAACACCACGCCCACGGCGCGCATCTACAACGCCGCCGACCTCTCGCTCGCCGGCGAGATGAGCACCGGCGCGGCACCCGTCAGCTACCTCTACACCATCGGCAGCGGCCGCGTGGCCGTCTTCCACCAGCGCACCGCGAACTTCGTCGGCTTCATCGACGGCGGCGTCTTCGCGCAGGGGAACACCGGGGTGCGCCAGGCGCCCGCCATGATCGGCACCGGCTTCCGCGACTCGCTCCCGACGCACGGGAACTTCAACGCCAACATGGCCGCCGTCTTCTTCGACGGCACCGGGCGCGTCGGCTTCTGGAACGAGACCGACCTCCTCGCCGGGCGCACCGCGCCCTTCCTGAGCATCAACACCGGGGGCGCGCACCACGGCGCGGCCATCCCCAAGGGATCGGGGACGATGGTCCTCACCTCGCCGCGCAATCCCGCCGGTGGCGTGCCCACGGCGATCTACGCGCACGACCTCACCGGGCGCATCATCGACAGCGTGACCAGCTGCCCCGGCCTGCATGGCCTCGCCGGCAACGAGCGCGCGTCGCTCTACGGCTGCCAGGTGGGCGGCATGGTCGTCGAGCAGAACGCGCAGGGGCGCCCCGTCTTCACCGCCGTGCAGCTCGAGAACGCCCCCACCTTCGGCGTCGGCACCGTGTGGGGCGCCCCCGGCAAGCGCTACCTCCTCGTGCGTGCCACCGTGCGCGGCCAGCCGACGAGCGCCGCCACGCGCACCATGGGCGTCTACGACACCGAGGGGCGCTGGATGCGCCGCATCACGCTCCCCAACGGCGACATCGACGTCACCGGCGAGCTCGATGCCACCGGGAACTTCTCGATCATCCTCGGCCGCAGCGGGACGCTCTACGTGGTGAACAACGCCACGCAGGCGATCGTCGCGCAGCTCGACAACCTGGTCCCGGCGGTCCCCGCGACCGGCGCGCTCACGCACACCGTCGCCACCGCGCCGGGCGTGGCGTACGTCACCAGCCCGACGCAGGGCACCGTGCTCGAGGTGACGCTGGGTGCGAGCGGGAGCGCGACGCGCGGCCGCACGATCCAGGTCGGCGGCACGCCGGTGCGCCTCACCGTGGTCGGGGTCGGTGCGCGCAGTTCGCGCTGAGTCCCGACGCCTCCTCGCAACGCTGCTGGCCGTGTGTGGCGCCTCGCGCGCCGCACACGGCCAGCAGGGCGTTTCGGTGCTCGTCACCGATGCGCAGTCGGGGGCGCCCGTGACCGCCGCGCAGCTCCTGCTCGTGGAGCTCGACCGCGGGCGCCTCACCGACGCCGCGGGGCGTGCGACCTTCGCCGACGTGCGCGCCACGCGCCTCACGCTCAGCGTGCGTCGCCTCGGCTATGCCCCGCTCACGCGACGCCTCGAGCTCCCGCGTGACAGCGTGGTGCGCGTCGCGCTCGCGGCGAGCGCCATGAACCTCGCCGACGTCGTCGTCACCGGCACCGGGGGGGCGCGCCGCACCGACCAGGTCTTCCAGCCCACCACCGTCCTCGACGGCGCCGCGCTCGATCGCGCGCTCGGTGGCTCGATCGCCGCCACGCTCGCCGGCGAGCCCGGGATCACGCAGCGCACCAACGGCCCCATGGCCACCGCACCGATCATCCGCGGCCTGGGCGGCGATCGCGTGCTCGTGCTCGAGGACGGGCTGCGCATGGGCGACGTCGCCACGACCGCCCCCGATCACGCGATCACCGCCGACCCGATCACCGCCCGCCGCCTCGAGGTGGTGCGCGGGCCGGCCGGGCTCCTCTACGGCAGCAACACGCTCGGTGGCGTGATCAACGTGATCCGCGAGGATGTGCCGCGCGCACGTCCGGAACGCGTGACCGGCGTGATGGGGGTGCAGGGCGAGAGCGTCACGAGTGGCGCGACGATCGGCGGCTTCGTGAGCGCGCCACTCGGCGCCCTCGCCGTGCGGGCGGAGGGCTCGTTCCGCGACAGCCGCGACAGCCGCACGCCCGGCGGCACGCTCCCCTTCACCGACGCGCGGCAGCATGACGGCGGCGTGGGCGTGAGCTGGGCCGGCACACGCGGGCACGTCGGCGCGAGCGCACGCGACTTCCGCAGCGAGTACGGCGTGCCGACCTCGATCGGCGATCTCGTCCTGCCGGGCGCGCACGTGGGGGGCATCTACATCGACCTCCGTCGCACGACGGCACGCGTCGATGCCGAGTACCGGCCCGCGTCGGGCGCGATCACGAGCGTGAGCGCGAGCGGCAACTGGGTGCGCTTCGCACAGGACGAGGTGGAGCGCGGCGGCTTCGTCGGCACGCGCTTCGGCCAGCTCTCGAGCCAGGGCGATCTGGTGGCGCGCTATCGTCGCACGCGCTGGCTCCCGGGCGCGGGCGCGGTCGGCGTCTTCGGGCAGTGGCGCGACCTGCGCGCCGCGGGGTCGTTCACCGGCACGCGACCGGCGGTGCTGCGCACCGTCGCCGGCTACGCGTACGACGAACTCGCCTTCGGCGCATTGCGCGTGATGGGCGGCGTGCGCTACGACGCGACGAGCATCCGCCCGCTCGAGCGCACGCCGACGCAGCTCCTCCCCGACGTGCGCGATCGCGCCTTCGGGGCGTGGACCGGGTCGCTCGCGACGACCTACGCGCTCCCCGGCGACGTGACGGTGGGGGCGAGCGTGGCGCGGGCCTTCCGTCCGCCGGCGATCGAGGAGCTGTACAGCGCGGGGCCGCACCTGGCGAGCTTCGCGTACGAGATCGGCAATCCGGCGCTGCGGGCGGAGCGCGGCACGGGGGCCGATCTCTTCGTGCGCGTCGCGCGTCGCACGGTGAACGCCGAGGCGAGCGTCTTCCGCACCGCGGTCGACGGCTTCATCTACTACGCCCCGCTCGTCGATGCGCGCACCGGGCT
>JALOPO010000293.1 GCA_025453855.1 Gemmatimonadaceae bacterium | reverse complement strand
GCCGACAGCGACGGCGCGCCGCCGACGATCGTCGTCTACAAGGATCCGCAGTGCGGCTGCTGCACCAAGTGGAACGACCACATGCGCGCCGCCGGCTTCCGCGTGCAGGTCAAGGACACCGCCGACCTGGATGGCGTGAAGAACGGGATCGGCGTCCCGGCCGCGCTCCGCTCCTGCCACACGGGGCTCGTCGGCGGCTACTGGATCGAGGGGCACGTCCCCGCCGACCTCGTGCAGCGCCTCCTGGCGGAGAAGCCCGCCCTCGCCGGCCTCGCCGTCCCCGGCATGCCGATCGGTTCACCCGGCATGGAAGGCGGGACGCCCGAGCGCTACGACATCATCGCCGTCGCCCGCGACGGCCGCACGCGCCCCTACGCCACGCGCACCGGCGCTCAGGCGCGCTGAGTGCGCGCCGGCGAGAACGGCAACGGCAACCGAAACGGCAACCGAAACGGCAACCGCTTTGGGAACGGCAGGGACTGCAGGGGAACGGCAGGGACTGCAGGAACTGCCACTGATGGATTGATGGGGCGCGGGGCTGCGCTCCCGTGCGCGGGACGCGCTCCTCGTGACGCGTGGGACATGAGCACGGCGCGCGCCTGAGCGGCAACGCGCACGGATCACTGCAGGACAGTCCGTTGCAGTTCCTGCAGTCCCTGCCGTGTCCCTGCTGTCCCTGCCGTTCCCAAAGCGGTTGCTGTCGCGGTTGCTGTTGCGGTTGGTGTTCCGGCACGACACCGGGACGTCAGCGATAGAGCCGATCGGGTTCGGTGGCGCGGGCGAAGGCGGCCGCGGAGCTGCGCCAGCGGGCGAGAAGGTCTCGAAGGGCGGCGTCGTCGCCGCGATCGACGAGGTGGCGGAGCTCGTCGGTGCCGGCGAGGCGGTCCATATGCTCGGCGCGCCACGTGAATTGCGCGGGATGGCGGCGGCGGATGACCTGGAGCATCCACGCGCCGAGGTCGGGGGCCTGCACGGCGCGCCGATCGGTGACGGTGATGCGGACCATCGGGATCGTGAGGCCGGCGTGCTTCTGGCCGGCGGCGATGGTGCGTGTGGCGGTGTCGAACGCGAGGCCGGGGAGCGCGAGCGCGCGCAGGTCGGCGACGACCACCGCCG
This sequence comes from Gemmatimonadaceae bacterium, assembly GCA_025453855.1. GTDB lineage: Bacteria > Gemmatimonadota > Gemmatimonadetes > Gemmatimonadales > Gemmatimonadaceae > JALOPO01. The sequence goes on along the minus strand of JALOPO010000293.1, from coordinate 2,593 downwards.
CCTGGAGCCACGGCGCGCCGACCAGCTGGAACGGCGCGTCGGTGCCGCGCCCCTCGCTCAGGTTCGTCCCCTCGAAGAAGACGGTCCCCCCGTACACTGTGGCCGCGTCGAGCGTGCGGAGGTTGGGTGACGGCGCGATCCACGGCAGCCCGGTCTCGTCGTACCACATGGCGCGCGTCCAACCGCGCACGGGGATCACGTGCAGCCCGGCGCTGCGCACCTGCTTCGTGCGCACGAGGTGGCGGAGCAGCTCGCCCTGCGTGAGGCCGTAGCGCAGCGCCACGGGATACTGCCCGACGAAGCTTCGGAACGCGGTGTCGAGCACACCGCCCTGCACCACGTCGCCGCCCACGGGGACGGGACGGTCGCAGACGATGAACGGGATCCCCGCCTTCGCCGCCGCGTCGGCCGCCAGCGCCATCGTCCACGGATAGGTGTAGACGCGCGCCCCGACGTCCTGGATGTCGTAGACGAGCACGTCGACCTCGCGCAGCATCGCGGGCGTCGGCACGCGCGTCGCGCCGTAGAGCGAGTGGATGCGCACCCCGGTGGCCGCATCGACGCCGCTGGCGACCGTGACCCCCGCCTCGGCCGCGCCGCGGATGCCGTGCTCGGGGCCGAAGAGCGCGGTCAGTCGCGTGCCCGGCAGCCGTGCGAGCAGGTCGATGCTGCTCGTGCCATTGGCGACCCCCGTGTGATTGGTGATCAGTCCCACGCGCTTGCCGCGGAGGAGCTGGGCCGAGTCGCGGACGAGGACGACGATCCCGGGCTCGACGGCGCTGCGCGCCGGCGCCGGGAGCCGGTCGCCACCGACGAGCGTCGCCTGGACGGTGGCGCGGCCGGCGTCCGGGGGCGTGGTCGGGACGCGTGGCTGGAGCGTGGGCGCGGCCGGCTGCTGCACGGCGCCCTGCATGGCGCCGCAGGCCACGAGGGCGGTGGCGAGCGCCGCCGCGCAAATGGCGGTGGCGGCACGGCGCCAGCTGTCAGGGAGGACCGGACGGAGGCGAGGCATGGTCCAAGCTCGTTGCGTGTCGCCCACGGCGCCACATCGGCGGCGGACGGTCACGTTTTCCGGGGCGCCTTGCGGGGGCGCGCACCCGGCGGCGACAATCGGGACGTCCTTCGACCCCGTGCCGATGTGGATTCCCGACGACGTCGACGACGTGTTCGCCGACATCCGGCTCGCCTTCGGTCAACGCTACGCCGCGCACCTCGCGGACGCGGCGCGGCAGGTCTTTGCCGAGCGTGACGACTTCCGGCGGCTGGGAGCGCTCTGGGTGCAGCAGGTGCTGCAGCGTGGGCGGCTCCTCCGCGACTGCGATCACGGGATGATCGTGCTGCGGCTCCCGATCGGGTCGTGGACCTTCGACTTCGCCTTCGGGCGCGACGGGCAGCGCACCGTCACGGTGGGCGACCCCGATTCGCTCTTCCGCGACGGCGTGCCGGTCGACGTCGGGCACTTCGACGCCGCCGACCTGCGTCGCCTACGCGAGGCGATCGCCGACGACGACGCGCTGGCGCTCGCACGGCCCGGGTGCTGAGCCGCGACGGCGCGCGCGCTCAGGGCGTGGCGCCGTGCGTGGCGGTGCCGAGCGTCGCGGCGCCGAGCGTGCGTTCGCCCGGCGCGAGGTAGCCGGTCACGTAGTCGCGCACGGCGTCCTCGAGCGACGTGGCGGGCACGGGGCAGCCGGTGGCGGCGAGGCGATCCATGCGCGCCTCGGTGAAGTACTGGTAGCGATCGCGGATGCTCTCCGGCATCGGCACGTAGTCGATCGCGACCGGCAGCCCCATGGCGGCGAAGACGGCGTGCGCGAGGTCGTTCCAGCTGCGCGCGCGCCCCGTGCCGAGGTTGAAGAGTCCGTTCGCCTCGGGGTGCTCGAGCAGCCAGGCGAGCACCATCGTGCAGTCCTTCACGTAGACGAAGTCGCGCTGCTGCTCGCCGTGGGCCCACCTCTCGCGATGCGACCGGAAGAGCGTGAGGCGCCCGGTGGCCGCGACCTGCCGGTGCGCCTTGCAGACGACGCTCATCATGTCGCCCTTGTGGTACTCGTTGGGGCCGAAGACGTTGAAGAACTTGATCCCCGCCACGCGCGACAAGGCCCCGGTGCGGAGCGCGTGCAGGTCGTGCAGGTGCTTGCTGAAGCCGTACATGTTGAGCGGCACGAGCGACGCGAGCTGCGCGGGGTCGTCGTCGAAGCCGAGCGCCCCGTCACCGTAGGTGGCGGCGCTCGACGCGTAGACGAAGCGCGTGCCGCAGGCGAGCGCCCAGTCGGCGAGGGTGCGCGTGTAGTGCGTGTTGTTGGCGAGCAGGTAGTCGGCGTCGCGCTCGGTGGTCGCCGAGCAGGCGCCGAGGTGCAGCAGGCCGGCGACGTCGCCGAAGGCGTTCGCGTCGCGCTGGAGCCGCGCGAGGAAGTCGTCCTTGTGGAGGACGTCGGTGACCGTCAGGCCGACGAGGTTCTTCCACTTGTCGCCGGTGCGGAGCGCATCGACGCAGACGATGTCGTCGTACCCCATGGCGTTGAGCTGCCAGATGGCGGCGCTGCCGATGAAGCCGGCGCCACCGGTGACGATCAGGCGACCTGGGGACACGGAC
>JALOPO010000292.1 GCA_025453855.1 Gemmatimonadaceae bacterium | reverse complement strand
CCACGACGTACGCATGACGCGCATCAAGATCTGCTGCATCGCCAACGTGACCGAGGCGGAGATGGCGATCGGCGCCGGCGTGCACGCCGTGGGGCTCGTGGCGTGCATGCCGAGCGGGCCGGGGCCCATCGACGACGCACTGATCGCGACCATCGCCGCCACCGTGCCGCCCGGCGTGGCCGCGTTCCATCTCACCAGCGAGCGCACCGCTGACGCGATCATGGCGCAGCAGCGCGCCGCTGGCACCGGTGTGCTGCAGCTCGTCGATCATCTCGAGCCCACCGTACATGCGGCGTTGCGCCGCGCGCTGCCCGGCATCGCCATCGTGCAGGTCGTCCATGTCGAGGACGAGGCGAGCATCACCTACGCGGAGCGCGTCGCCGGCGGCGTGCACGCCCTCCTCCTCGACTCCGGCCGCCCCTCCGCCGCCGTGCGGGAGCTCGGTGGCACCGGTCGCGTGCACGACTGGTCGCTCTCGGCGCGCATCGTGTCGCGTGTGCGAACGCCCGTCTGGCTCGCCGGCGGCCTGCACCCCGGCAACGTCGCCGCCGCCATCGCCCGCGTGCGCCCCTTCGGCGTCGACGTCTGCAGCGGCGTCCGCACCGCGGGTGCCCTCGACCCCGCCAGGCTCGCCGCCTTCATCGCCGCGGTCCGCGCTGCCGACGCGCATTCCTGATCCGCCGATTCGCGCGGAAGGCGGCGTCGGCGCCTTGAACAGCGGGAACTGCAAGGGAACGGCAGGCAAGAGCAGGGAACGACAGCATTCACGTGCGCGAGCGGAATCCGTCGCCACCCGGCACGAAGAACACGTGAGGAAGGGCTGTCCCCGCGCCGAGCTCGCAGGCACCACGCCGAAGTCCTGCAGTCCCTGCAGTGGCCTGCCGTTCCCTTGCAGTTCCGGCTGTTCGGGACACCGATCTCTCCGGACGCCCGCTACTCCGCCCGGAACGTCGCGCTGCGCGCCTCGAACTGGCGGCGCTCGCCGCCGAGGAGCCGGGCCACGAGGCCGCGCAACGCTTCGCCCGCGGCGGTGCCGGCGGTGCGATCGCGCTCGCCGGGGACGCCGCGCAGCCAGCGCTCCACCTCGTCGAGCTCGCGCACGCTCAGCACCTCGATGTCGACGCGCGCCTCGTAGTAGTAGCGCTGGCCGCGACGGAGCGGTGGCGCGGCGATGCGGTACGGACGATCGACGAAGGCTTCCATCTCGGCCGGCGTGTCGAAGCGGCCGGTGCGCGTCGCCCGACCGTTCGCCACGCGATAGGTGTCGTACTTGCGGTCGAGCGGATCCCAGCGGACGATCACGTCCCACTCCAGCGCCGCCTCGCGCACGTTGTTGAACGTCGCGTCGCGCCAGAGCTCGCAGCGGAAGCTGAGCCGTGCCGGGAAGCCGCTCCGCAGCAGCTCGCGCACGTCGGCATCGGCGAGCACGCGCATGGTGGCCACCTGCGGCCCCTCGCCCGCCACTGCCCGCGCGGGAAGCGTCACGTCGAGGCGCGCACCGCGATCCTGCGCGGCACCGGCGCGCACCGGCGCGGCGAGCACCAGCAGCCCGATCGCGAGCGCACGCAGGCGCGGGCCGCGCGCGTTCGCCGCGCCCCGCCGCGCCCCGGCGTCGCCGCGTGGTGGGGCGGCGTCCATTCAGAACCGGCGAACGAGCCGCAGGAAGACATTGGGGCCGGGCGATGGCGAGCCGAGCGCCTTGGCCACGTAGATCCCCCCCTGGTAGAGCTCGAGCCCCAACCCCACCGACGCATGGAGCGCCGCCAGCCCGCTCGGTGCACCCGGCACCGGCGCGCGCGGCGCCCGCGGGTTCACGAGCCACCCGCGCCCGACATCGGTGAACAGCACCCACCCCGCTGCCCCCGACCGATCGGTGCGCACGAAGCGCGGCGCGTCGAGCAGGTCCACCAGCCAGCGGATGTCGTGCCGGTAGTCGAGGCTCAGGAGCGCCGCACGATCGCAGAGCGCCGGCGTCCCCGAGAACGTGAAGGCCGCGCTGCTGCACTGCAGGCGGTCGGGGGTCGTGATCGCCTGCCGGAAGTCGAAGGCCGGCATCGCCCCGGGCCCGCTCAGCGAGAGGCGTCGCTGCAGCGGGAGCGGATCACCGTGCACCCAGCCGGCGAGGAAGAGTCGGGCGTTGAGCTGCGAGGCCGGCGAGATGCGCGTGTAGCGACGCAGGTCGAGCTGCGCGCGTCCGTAGCCGATGCGCGCCGGGACCGGCGGCAGCGTGGCCGTGGGGCCATCGGGGAGGTACGACTCCACCCGCCCGCGGCCGTACTCGTACGCCCCCTGCACGAACCAGCCGGTGCGCGGCCGCTCGGGCGCCGAGCGCGTGTCGTACGTCGCACCGAGCGCGGTGATCGTCCAGTCGCCGGCCTCGTACTGCGGATTGGGGCGCCACGCCTCGTCGGCGCGGAAGATCGAGAGCGGATCGAGCGTGCGGCGCGGGCGCCAGTCCTCGGCCCGCAGCGCGCCCGTCAGCCGCAACGACGAGGCGGCCTGCCACGACGCCTCGAGTGCGGTGCCGTGCCGGTCGAAGTAGTCGCGGTAGTCGCTCGTGAAGAGGAAGCTCGCCAGCCCCACCTCCACCTCGCTCAGCTGCCAGTCCTCCACCGGCGCGACCACGTCGTACACACGCGTGCCGATCGTCACGCGCTCGTCGCGGCCGAAGCGGAGCTCGAGCTTCGCGTCGTGGCCGATGTGGTTGCCGTCGAGGCGCAGGCGATCGCCGGTGCGGATGATCCCGAATGCGTCGGCGGCGAGCGTCCCCCAGGTGGTCCGCCAGCGCAGCCGCGGACCGAACTCGATCGGCCACCCCTCAACGCGATTGTAGGTGCGCGTCGCCGCGAGCCGCCCGTAGACCACGCTGTCGGGCTCCGCGCGCACGCTCCCGGTGCGCGCCCCCTCGGCGCGCTCGAGGCGTCCGCCGAGCACCGCCACGTCGCCCGTGATCACCGCGGTCGCCTCGAGGGCGACATCGCCGTTGAGCACGAGCAGGCTCCCGTCCACGCGCCCCGCGATGCGCACCGGCCCACCGAGGACGGCGAGTGCGCTTCCGACCACCGAGTCGGCGGCGAGCGCGAACGCCCCCTGCACGCGGCGCGTCGCCGGTGCGTTGTAGAGCGCCTCGATCTCGGCGCTCTCGCCACGCGTGAGCGCGCGGCCGCCGCAGCTGCGACCGGGGCGCGGGTCGCAGGTCGACCAGGTCGGATCCTGCGCGACGAGGCGCCCCGGCACGCCGGCGACGATGCCCAGGCCGAGCAGCGTGGATGCGAGGGCGCGCGAGCAGCGACGCGGCACGCGCGCCGCGTCGGTCATCGTGCCACCTCGGTCTCGTCGGCCTCGCGCACCGCGCTGCTCCCGCCGATGCCGAGACGCTTCATGCGCCGGTAGAGGTTCGGGCGGTCGGTCTGGAGCCGGCGCGCCGCATCGGCCACGTTGCCGCGCGAGTGCTCGAGCGCGCGCATGATGAGCCGTCGCTCGTACTCGTCGAGCGCGTCGCTGAGCGGGAGCGCGGGGAGCGGTGCCGCTTCCGCCACCGCGCCGGCGAGCGCGGCATCGTCGCGCGGAATCGGGAGGACGCCGCGCACCTCGGCCACGCCCAGCCGCTGGCCGGCGTGCAGGATCGCGAGCCGCTCCACGATGTTCGCCAGCTCGCGCACGTTGCCCGGCCAGCGATGCGCCTGCATCGCCTGGAGCGCCTCGTCGTCCCACACGGGGGCCGGCTGGCCGGTGCGCGTGCGGTGCAGCGCGCCGAAGTGGAGCACCAGCGCCGGCACGTCCTGCAGCCGCTCGCGGAGCGGCGGGAGCGCGAGCGGGATCACGTTGAGGCGGAAGAAGAGGTCCTCGCGGAACTGCCCCGCGGTCACGGCCGTCGGGAGGTCGCGGTTGGTGGCGCTCACGATGCGCACGTCGACCTTGATGCTCTTGCCACCGCCCACCCGCTCGATCTCGCGCGCTTCGATGGCGCGCAGGAGCTTGGCCTGCGCCTCGCTCCCCAGGTCGCCCACCTCGTGCGCGCAGGAGCTTGGCCTGCGCCTCGCTCCCCAGGTCGCCCACCTCGTCGAGGAAGAGCGTCCCGTTGTGCGCCAGCTCGAAGCGGCCGATGCGGCGATCGGTGGCGCCGGTGAAGGCCCCCTTCTCGTGACCGAACATCTCGCTCTCCACGAGGTCGCGCGGGATCGCGGCGCAGTTCACGCGCACGAACGCCTTGTCGCGGCGCGGGCTCCCGCCGTGCAGCGCGGCCGCCACCAGCTCCTTGCCGGTGCCGCTCTCGCCCGTCACCAGCACGCGCGCATCGCTCGGCGCCACGCGGGCGATGAGCGCGCGCACCTCGGCCATCGCCGCACTCTCGCCGATGAGCGCGCCGGCGATCCCCAGCTCCTCACGGAGCGCACGTGCCGCACGACGCGTCTGCCGCAGCTCGAGCGCGCTCGCCAGCGCGAGCAGCGTGCCTTCGGGGGTGAGCGGCTTCTCGAGGAAGGTGAAGGCGCCAAGCCGCGTCGCCTTCACCGCATCGGAGAGGCCGGCGCGCCCGCTCATCATGACCACGGGGAGCTCGGGATACTGTGTGCGCAGCGCCGCCAGCGTGTCCAGGCCATCGCTGTCGTGCGGCATCATGAGATCGAGCAGCACCACGTCGGGCTCGAGCTCGGTGGCGCGCACGATCGCCGTCGGGCCGTCGGGGGCGTCGCGCACCTCGTAGCCCTCGGCCGCGAGCAGTGCGCCGACCATCCGGCGGATGTTCGGCTCGTCGTCGACGATCAGGACGCTCGCCATGGCGCGCGCGGCAGGGTGGGGCGGGGGGCGCTCAGCTGCCGCGCTCCACCGGGCTGCGTTCGCTCAGGAGCCGCGTGGTGAAGCGCTGCCCCTCGCTGATGCGCTCGACCTCGACGGCCATCGCCTCGATCGCGTTCTCGATGCGGGCCAGGCGGTCGACCGCCTCGCGCGGCAGCGCCGCGGGCGACTTCCGCGCATCGATCCACTTGCCGATGGTGCGGAAGAAGAGGACCGACATGACGATGGCCACGAGGCTCCCGCCGATGATGCCGGCGACCTCCTTGACCGTGTTCGCGATCGCCACGTTCGGCGACTCCGAGTAGCCGAACGTGCCCGCGACCGCCGGCGGCGGCTGCGTCGGGTCGAACGTGATCACGTTCCCGTTCTCGTCGCGGATCTCGTACTGCCCCTGCGCCGGGACGCCGACGACGGCCTCCGTCCCCGGCGTGGCGCCGCCGGCTTCCCGTGCCGCTTGCGCCGCCTCCTCCCGCGCCTGCGTCGCCTGCTCGCGGGCCTGCGCGGCCTGCTCGCGGGCCTCGGCGGCCTGTTCCCGCGCGAGTTGCGCGTCGGCGAGGCGCTGTGCCTCGGCCACCTGCTGCGCGGCCTGCCGCGCCTCGCGTCCGCCCTGCGCGAGGTCGTTCGCGATCTCGCGCACCTCGGCCTGCGACAACGGCCCGCGCACGCGCGGCGCGGCCGGCGGCTGTGGAGCCTGCGGCGCGGCCTGCACCGGCGCCTCGATCATCGGGGCTGGCAGCGCGGCGCCCATCGGCGCGTGCACGGCGGCTGTGTTGCTCATCGTCCCTCCAGGCTCCCCGCGGCCGGCGCCGCGGCGGTCGCGCGCTCCGCGCGCGGATCGTGCTGCACGGATCCCGCCGGCGGAAGTGCCGGCGGCGTCCTGTCCTGCGAGTCGACCGTCGTCGGCAGCGGTGGCGACACCGGTCGCTCCGTCAGCACGCGCGACACGAAGCGCTGCCCCTCGGCCAGGCGCTCGACCTCGACGGCGAGCGTCTCCATCTGGCGCTCCAGCCCATCGAAGCGCTCGGCCAGCGCGTGCGTGAGCGGGGTCGGCACGATCGCCTCGCGCTTCTGCAGCCACAGGCGGAAGGCGAGGTAGCCGAAGCACGTCACCGGCATCACGATGAAGAGACCGATGACCGCGAGCACTTCCTCGCTCATCAGGCGGCGCTCCCTGTCGCCTGCGCGACGGGTAGGGTGAGGGTGATCGTCGTGCCGGTGCCGGGCGTGCTCGCCGCGTGCACCGCGCCACCGTGCGCATCGACCGCCTGCTTCACGATCGCGAGGCCGAGCCCCGTCCCGCCGGGCTTGGACGTCACGTACGGCTCCCAGATGCGCGCCAGGACGTCCGGCGTCATGCCGCAGCCGGTGTCGGCGACGGCGATGCGGACCGCCGCCGGCGTCGCGGTGTCGTCGGCGCGTGCGGTGATGGTGATCGCACCGCCCGCGCCATTCGCCGCGCTCGCGATCGCATCGTTGGCGTTGAGGAGCAGGTTCGCCATCGCGCGCGCGAGCGCATCGTGGTGGCCGCGCACCATCGGCAGCCCGTCCGGGACATCGACGGTCACCGGCGCATCGGGGCCGAGCGTGGTGCGGGCCGCATAGCGGAGCAGCTCGGCCACGTCCACGTCGTGCGCGGGGCCATCGGGGAGGCGGCCGAACTGCGCGAAGCTCTTCGCCAGCGTCTCCAGCCGGCGCGTCTCGACGTCGAGCACCTCGAGCGCATCGTGCTGGGCGGGCGACGCGGTGCGACGGAGCGCGCTCACCGCGAAGGAGATGGGCGTGAGCGGGTTCTTGAGCTCGTGGGCCACGCGGCGCGCCGTCTCGCGGAACGCCGCGAGGCGCGCCGCCTCGGTGGCGGCGCGACGACCGGCGGCGAGCTGCGTGGCCATGGTGCGCATGCGGGAGCGGAGGACGTCGAACTCGGGTGCCCCCTTGGGCGGGGGGCCGTCGGGGAGGGGATCGTCGCGGGCGATGCGCTCGGTCCACCCGACGATGTCGTCGAGCGGACGGCTGAGCTGCCGGCTGAAGTGGCCGGCGGCCTTGCTGGCGAGCACGGTGACGAGGACGAACACGATGCCGACGCCCAGCAGCACGGGACGGATGAGCCGGGGCGCGAGGTAGTCGAGCCGCGCCGCCTGCTCGAGCGTCGCGCGGAGCTCGCGCTCGTGCGCGTCGAGCGCCGCGCGCTGCCCGGGCGACCGTGCCCCGGCCCGCGCCGCGGTCAGCGCCCGGTCGCCCGTGGTCGCCAGCCGCTGCCATCCGTCCTCGCTGGCCACCATCGAGAAGGCCTCGCTGGCGGCCCACGCCCACGCCGCGCCGACGGCGATCGCGGGGAGCACCGCGAAGGCGATCAGCACGAGCAGGAGCCGTGTGCGGAAGCCGAATCGTGTCACTGGCGCGTACGGGCGGGCGGGGAACGGGGTTTCGCCGGGCAAGCTACTCGGCGGCACGGGGCGTCCGGCGGCTACCACCGCGCGCGTCGGCGGCTAACTTCATGCGTCCCAGCGCGATCGCGGCCTCCGGCCGGCCTCACCCCCTTCGAGTGGGCGGGGCGCCGGGGAGGGCGACCGCGCCGCGGCACGTCCGGCGGGCCCCGATGGCCCGCGGCTGCTGCGCGTTCCAGCCGTACCCGCAACCGACCAAGCATGCACGGACGCTCCTCGCGCCAACGTCACGATGGGGATCCGCTCCGACCTGCAGACGGAGCTCAAGAACCTCCTCTCGTCGGACATCATCAAGGGCAAGGTCGCCGTCCAGCGCGCCTATGCCGACTGGCGCCGCTACCCGCAGTACATCGTCCCGCTGGCCGAATCGTCGATCGACATGATCATGGCGCCGGCCTACGGGAGCTCCAAGAAGAACGCCACCGACATCCGCCTCGCCATCGACGCGCTGGAGCTCGTCTTCACGCGCCCCGAGATCGGCACCTTCATCCTGCTCTCCGGCGACAGCGACTTCTCGTCGCTCGTGATCAAGCTCAAGGAGTACGGCAAGTACGTCATCGGCGTCGGCATCCGCGAGAGCTCGAGCGACCTGCTCGTCATGAACTGCGACGAGTACTACAGCTACAACGCCCTCGCGGGGCTGGTGCGCACGAACGACGAGGAAGTCGTCAAGCGCGACCCGTGGGAGCTGGTGGGCGAGGCGCTCCAGCGCATGGTGAAGAACGGCGACGTGATGCGCGCCGACCGCCTCAAGCAGGTCATGCAGGACATCGACGGCTCCTTCGACGAGAAGGACCTCGGCATGTCCAAGTTCAGCAAGTTCGTGCAGGAGGCGGCGCAGCGCGGGCTGCTCGCGCTCAATCGCCTCGAGAACGGGCAGTACGAGATCGCGCCGCCGGGGGGCAAGGCGCCGGCGGTGCCGACCGGTGACGTGGCGCAGTCGCTCGACGATGCGGCGGCGGCCGCCGGCGAGGACGACGACGAGCGCGAGGGGCGCGAGGATCGCGCCGGGCGCGGGCGTCGCCGTCGCGGGCGTGGCCGTGGCCGCGATCGCGAACCGCGTGGCGAGCGCGAGCCGCGCCAGATCGGCGAGATCGTCGCGCAGGCCGCCGCCGCCGGTGCGCCCGCCGAAGTGGCGGAGGACGCGACCGTCGCGGTGCCGGCGCCGCGCGTCGACGCCCCGCGCGTGGCGCGCGGTCGCGACTCGATCGGCCTCACCGGCGAGCGCCTCACGCGCGCCGAGGCCTTCGATCTCGTGCGCCGCGCGGTGTCGGCGGCGGTCGACGGCGACGCCCCGGCGTCGTCGCAGGCGGTGCGCGAGAAGGCCTTCGAGCTCCTCGGCCGCGACTCGGAATCGCTCAGCGAGCGCCACTTCGTGCGCATCCTCCAGGACGCGCACGACGCCGACCTGATCGACCTCCGCAAGCGTGGCGACGCGTGGGAGCTCGCGCCGGTGCAGGCCGTGGCCGCCGTGGCCGACCAGCTCGCGGCACAGGAGCAGAAGCACGCGCCGCCCCGGCCCACCACGCCGGCCGCACCGCGCGGGATCGTGCCGCGTGGCGGTGGCGGACGTGGTGGCCGGTCCGCGGCACCGCTCCCGCCCGAGCTGCTGATGGTGGGCATGGTCGACGACGAGCCGTCGCCGAGTGCCGCGCCGTCGGCACCCGCCGCGGGCGCGTCGGGCCCTGCGGGTGCGCCGGCCCTCGACGCCGCGTCGCTCGCCGAGGCACTTGCCGAGGAGCCGACGGCCGCCGAGGCGCCGTCGCGTGGCGGGCGTGGTGGTGGTGCGTCGCGCGGCCGTGGCGGCGCGACGGCGAAGACGGCGGCCAAGAAGGCGGCCGCCCGGACCGCTGCACGGCCACCGGCCGCCAAGCGTGCGCAGAAGACCGCCGCGCCCACGCCGAAGGCCAAGACGGCGACCAAGCGCGCGGCGCCGGCCAAGGGCGCGCGCAAGTGAGCCCGCGCACGTCGCGATGCCCCGGCATCGCGACGTGCGCACCGGACGCTCGATGATACCCGGCGATGCGCCTCGTGCGCGTCGCCGGGTATCATCGTCTCCGCCATGGCCGACGTGCTGCCCACCGCCTTCTACGATCGCGATCCGGCGCGCGTCGCTCGCGAGCTGCTCGGCGCGGTGCTCGCCGTCACCGCGCGCGGGCGCACGCTGCATGCGCGGATCGTGGAGACCGAGGCCTACCTCGGGCCGCACGATCCCGCCTGTCATGCCGTGGTGGGGCGCACCGCGCGCACCTGGCACCTGCATGGGCCGCCGGCGACGTGCTACGTCTACCGGATCTACGGCCTGCACTGGTGCATGAACGCGGTCACGCTGCCCGAGGGGATCGGGTCGGCGGTGCTGCTCCGCGCGGTCGAGCCGCTCGACGCCCTGCCGGCGCTGCGTCGTCGGCGTCCCCGTGCGCGTCGGGACCTGGATCTCACCAACGGGCCGGCCAAGCTCTGCGAGGCGTACGCGATCACCGGCGACCATGACGGCAGCTCGCTCGTGGATGGTCCGGTGCGCATTCTCCATGGCGATGCGATCGCCGACGCGCGCGTGCGCCGCACCCCGCGCATCGGCATCACGCGTGCGGCCGACTGGCCGCTCCGCTTCCTCGTCGCCGACTCGCCGTGGGTGAGTCGCACGCCCACGCGCTTCCCCGTGCTCCCCCTCGATCCGTGACCACGTCCCCGTTCGCTGCACCACGCGGTGCACGCCGCTCGTCCTTCGTGCCGGCACGTCGGTGCACGAGCGTCGCGAGCGCCATCGCCCTGCTGACGCTCACCGGCTGCGCGCAGGCGCAGCGCGGCGGCGTCGCCGCACCGGGCGCGATGCCGGCCGCGCCGGCCACCGCCGCCGCGCCCGCCGTCGCCATCCCCGACACGATGCCCGGCGTCTCGGAGCGCGCGATGCGGCTCTGGCGGAGCGCGATCACGATCGACACGCACAACGACATGCCGACCAAGATGGCCGACGACCGGTACGACGCGGACGTGCGCCATCCGGCCGGCTTCGGCAAGACCGAGGGACACACCGACCTCCCGCGCCTCGTGGAGAGCGGGATCACGGCGGTCTTCATGTCCAGCTTCGTCGACGCGCCGTACGCGGCGATGACCCCGGACAGCTCGTTCGGCCGCGCGGTGCGCCTCTCGCGGCTCACGCACGACTTCGTGCGTCGCCACCCCGATCGCCTCGTCTTCGTGACCACCGCCGAGGGGATCCGGCGCGCGAAGGCCGACGGGAAGGTCGCGATCCTGATCGGTGTCGAGGGCGGGCATGCGATCCAGAACTCGCTCGACAACCTGCGCCGCCTGCACGACATGGGCGTGCGCTACATGACGCTCACCTGGAACAACGGCAATCCGTGGGCGGGGGCGGCGGTGGGCGTCGGCGACACGCGCACCGGCGGCCTCACCGACTTCGGCAGGTCCGTCATCAGGGAGATGAACCGCCTCGGCATCCTCGTCGACATCTCGCACGTCTCCGACAGCACCTTCTGGGACGCGGTGCGCACGAGCACGAAGCCGGTGATCGCGAGCCACTCCAGCGCCCGCGCGATCAACACGCACCCGCGCAACATGAACGACGACATGCTGCGCGCGGTGGCCACGAACGGCGGCGTGGTGAACATCAACTTCTTCTCGCGCTTCATCGACCCGCGCTACTCGCGCGACGTCTCGGCCATCGACAGCGCGATGCGCGCCACCAACCGCACGCTCCGCGACCAGGGGATCCCCGCCGCGCAGGTGGCCGAGCGCGCCCGCTTCGTGCGCGACAGCATGACGAAGGCGCTGCGCGAGACGCCGCTGGGCGTCCTGCTCGACCACTTCCAGCACGTGGCGAGAGTGGCCGGCGTCGACCACGTGGGCATCGGCTCCGACTTCGACGGCGTGACGGCGCTCCCCGTCGACATGCAGGACGTGACCATGCTGCCACGCCTCGTGCAGGGA
>JALOPO010000291.1 GCA_025453855.1 Gemmatimonadaceae bacterium | reverse complement strand
GCAGCTCGCGTGGCGTGGCGCAGGTGAGGCCCTGCGCGCCGAGTCGCAGCTGCTCGACGGCGACGCGCGTGCTCTTGTGCGTCTTGACGTGCGGGCGCAGCGCGAGCGAATGCAGCGCCGCGTAGGCCGCCATGCGATCGAGATTGTGTGCCAGTCGATCGAGATCGACGAGCGGCACGGGCGTCTCGAGATCGACGAAGGTGTAGGGCATCGCGGGACGCGGCGAGGAACCCGGCGCGCGCGACTCGCGCACCCGGTCGCGCCCGACGGCGCGAGCACGAGGTGAGGTTACCCGATGCGGGAGCGCTGGCAAGCGTGTGGCCGCTCCTCTTCGTGCGCGTGCGCGTGCCGGCTAGCGTTCACGCATGTCCACGACCCTGCACCCAGCCGCGCCCCGCATGCGTGGCGCCCTCGCGCGCATCGTCACGCCGCTCGTCGCCCTCGTCGTCGCGGCGTGCGGCGGCGACACGACCCCCGCGCCGGGCGTCTCGGGCGAACCCGAGACGCTCACCTACGCCGCCTCGCTCGGCGTCAACCTGGCCGCGATGGAGAAGCGACCGAGCGGACTCTACGTGCAGGATCTGACGGTCGGCACCGGTGCCGTGGCCGACTCGATGGCCACGGTGAAGGTCGAGTACACCGGGTGGCTCGCCGACGGGAAGGTGTTCGACTCCACCGAACGGGCGGGCGAACCCTTCTACTTCACGCTCGGCGTCGGCCAGGTGATCCCGGCCTGGGACGAGGGGGTGCGCGGCATGCGCGTCGGCGGCACGCGGCGCCTCGTGACGCCGCCGATCCTCGCCTACGGCAACACGCGCACCGGCCCCATCCCGGCCAGCGCCACGCTCATCTTCCAGGTGAAGCTCCTCGCGATCACCGAGGCCGAGCCCACCGGGCTCCGCAAGGGCGACTCGACCACGCGCTGACGTCACGATCTCGGCGTCACGCCCGGCACGCGCGGCGGGTCGCCTCGCGGGCCGATGGCTCCGTTATCGGGGGGGCTCCGTGCGAACTGCTTTTTTGCCGATGCCTCCGTGACCGGGGGGCGTCCGTGCGAACTGCTTTTGGGCCGATGCCTCCGTGACCGGGGGGCGTCCGTGCCACGGAGGGGTCCGTGCATGCGACGGCTCCGCAGCAGTCTCTCCGCGTGGCCGGTGAGCGACGGTGCGCTGCGCAAGGACGCGAAGGGGGTCGAAGCGCGTCGGGGACCGCCGTGCAGGCGGGAGCAATCAACAGATTTTCTGTTGGCTCCGAGCGCACGGGCGCGCCCGCACTACTCCGGCCGGTGGCGGTGCAGGCAGTGCCTTCGCGCCCTCGCGCAGCGCACCGTCGCTCACCGGCCACGCGGGGCCGCGCACACGGACCCCTCCGCGGCACGGAGGCCCCCCGGTCACGGAGGCAGCGGCCCATCAGCAGTTCGCACGGAGCCCGCCTCGGTCACGGGAGCCACGGGCGTCGGGACGCGGGCGGTCGCGCGTCCGCTGGCGAGGGCGCCGGGGCGCGAGGGTCAGAGCGAGTCGAGCAGGTCGTCGATGGCCTTGTTGTCGGCGTCGGCGAGGGTGCCGCCGCCGATGATCTTCTGGAGGATGTCGACGGCTTCGGCGGCGAGATCGTCGCTGTGCTTGCGATCGGCGTCGAAGCGGACGATGTGGCCGAGGAGGACGGTCCTCCTCGTCGTCGTCATCGTCGGACTCCTCGTCGTCGGCCCCGCGCGACGCCTCGTAGCTCGGCACGCTCTCCTTCCACGGCTCGTCGGCGGTCTCCATCTCGGCCAGCTTCTCGCTCGGCACGAGCGCGAAGAGACGGCACTGGAGCCCGGGGTTCTCCTCGTAGGCGAAGAGGCCGAGGGCCACCGGATCGCGGAAGAGGTCGAGGCGGATGAGGTGCTCGATCGCCTCGCCCGGCATCGCGCAGCGCGCGACGAGGCGCTCGCCGATGTAGGCGCCCAGGCAGACGCCCTCGGGCGCGCGCGCGTCCTCGATGCGCTGCACCGAGATCGCGATCGCCTGCGTCGTCGTCACGAAGACGGCCGGGCGCTCGTCGCTCCCGTCGCCGTCACCGGTGGGGAGGTCGTCGTCCCCGCGCTCGTCGTCGAACATAGGGTGCAAGGTACACGGGCGATCCACCCGTGTTCGGGCGGGGCGCGGGTGCTGCGGGAGGCCATCGGTGACATGGCCGGGATGGCCGATCTCCCCCCGGTCGGCGTGCGTCAGCGCGAGGTCGCGATGAGGGCGTCGGGCTCCACGCGCTCCAGCTGACGGCCGAGCCAGGCGCAGAGGAGCCACCACTCGACGATCGCGACGAGGGCGGCCACCGGGATCGCGACGGCGAGGGCGAGCGCGCCATCGACCGCGAGGGCGGCGAGTGCGCCAGCTCCGACCGGGAGCGCGAGCAGGAGGGCGAGGGCGAGCAGGACGGCGGCGAGGGTGAGGTAGGCCTGCCCCATCGCCTGCAGTCCGCCGGCCCCCGCCTGCCCGACGCGTGCCCATCCCGGGAAGACGATCGCGAAGGCGTTGTGGACGGTGAAGTGGAGGAGCACGAGCACGGGGAGCGCGACCACCAGCGCCTCGGCCAGCAGGAGCAGCGTGGCGCGGAAGCCGAGGAGCGAGTCGCCCATGGCGACCAGCGAGAGCGGCACGGCGAAGACGAGCACCAGCGCGAACCACGCGAGCAACGCAGCCGTGGCGGTTTGTGCCGCGACGATGTCGCGTGAGGGAATCGGTGCTGTCTTGAGGAAGACGAGGTGGCCGAGTTCGGCGCGGAGATCCTGCCGGAACCAGCCGGGGAGGGCGATGAAGGCCGCCGCGAAGCCCGAGGCGACGAAGGCGGCGCGGATCATGGCCGCGTCGACCGGGTCGGGGGAGATGAGCGGCATGACCCACGCCCCCACCGCCAGCGCACCGGCGAAGAGCGCGAGGTTGCGCGGCGAGTGCGCGCGCGCGGTCGCGACGACGCTCTTCCACGCGAAGGCGAGCGCCGCCGGTCCGCCCCGTGGCAGCGGGATGCGGGAGGTGCGGCCGGTGCCGCCCTCCGCGGCGCGTGGCCGCCGGAAGGCGCCGCGGCGCACGGCGGCGATGCGCTCCGCATAGCGACGCGTGGCGTCGGCGGCGGCTTCCTCGAACGGGCGGGGGTCGCGGACGACCCACGCGTAGAGTGCGGCCAGCACGGCCAGTGCGAGCGGGAGCGCGGCCAGTGCCGCGAGCGGCTGGGTGGCGAGCGCCGGCGCACCCAACCATCGGACCGGGGTGAGAATCGCCCGCGGAAGTGGGAGCTCGGCGATGTCGCGCAGGCGCCAGGCCGTCGCCAGCAGCGGACCCCACTCGTCGGTGAGCAGCGGACCCAAGGACCGCCATCCGTACACGACCGCGCCAGCAAGAGCGCAGCACCATGCGATCGCGACCGTCCGCGCGATCGGGAGGCGACGTGGTGCGTCAGGAATCTCGATCAGCGACAGCGCCGCGCCGGTGCGATGGAGCGTGACCGCGGTCACCAGCACCCACGCTCCCAGCGCACGCGGGACGACGCCGGCGAGCGTCGTCACCGGGTCGAAGAGTGCGACCCAGACGACGATCAGGAGGAGCGACGCGGCCTGCTGGCCGAGGAGGCGGGCATGGATGAGCGTGCGTCGCGTGACCGGCGCCGCGAAGAGGAAATGGACCTCGGCCGGCGAGAAGGCGAGGGCGAGCGGATTGGGTCGCCCGATCCAGTGGAGCGCGACGGTGAGCGGGAGCGCCCACGTCACGAGCGCCGCCGGCCGCGACGTCGCGCGCCCGGCCGAGGCGCCCCACGAGACCCAGCCGAGGTAGGCGAGCGCTGCCACGCCACCGAGGAGGTAGCGGGGCTGACGCAGCCGGCGCAGGCGCCAGCGCCAGCGGTTCCGGGCCTGCGTCCGCGCGAGATAGAGCAGCGCGCGGGCGGCGGTGGTACGACGCGCGGTGGCCACGATCAGCGCTCGGTGGCGTCCTCGCCGACCAGCGCGATGAAGACGTCCTCCAGCGAGCGCCCGGCGAACTCGGGGCGCAGCGCCCCCAGCTCGGCGAGCGAGCCGATGGCCACGGGGCGGCCGCTGCGGAGCAGGAGGACACGATCGCAGAGCTCCTCGACGAGCGTGAGGAGGTGCGACGAGAGGATGACGGCGGTGCCACGCGCGGCGAGCGCGCGCACGAGCCCCTTCATGCGGCGGATCGCGACCGGATCGAGCCCGGTGAGCGGTTCGTCGAGCACCAGCAGCGCCGGGTCGTGCAGGAGCGCGCAGGCGACGGCGAGCTTCTGCTTCATGCCGCGCGAGAGCTCGCCGGGGAGCGCATCGCGCTTGGCGCCGAGTTCGAGCTCGTCGAGCAGCGCGTCGATGCGCGGCTCGGCGTCGGCGACGTCGTAGAGGCGCGCGACGAAGCGGCAGTGCTCGCGGACGGTGAGATAGTCGAAGAGGTGCGGCTCGTCGGGGATGAAGGCGAGCCGGCGCTTGGCATCGACCGGGTGCGTGGCGAGATCGACGCCGGCGATCGCGATCCGTCCGGCCGAGGGGCGCACGATGCCGGCGATGGCGCGGAGCGTGGTCGTCTTCCCCGCGCCGTTCGGGCCGACGAGGCCGAGCACCTCGCCGGCGGCGACGGTCAGGTCGAGCGCATCGATGGCGGTGACGCTGCCGTACCGCTTGGTGACGCCGCTGAGGGCGAGGGTGGGCGGCGGCGCGGCGTCGGTCATGGGGTGCGAAGGGTGCCGGGGCGCGACGGGGCGAGCAAGTGGGCCGCACCCGATCCGGGGAACGGCGTGTGCGCGCACGACCGAGCGTCCGATACTGACAGGGGATCAGGGCCGGTGACGACGCCGGCCATTTCGCGTGTCCCGTTGCCACCGACCGGCATGTCCGACGCCATCGTCGCCCGTCAACCGATCTTCGACCTGGCGCAGAAGCTGGTCGGCTTCGAGCTGCTCTATCGGCACACCGCGAGTGCGACCAATGCCGCCGGCGCCACGTCGGCGATCATGGCGTCGGGGACGGTCGTGCAGGCGGTGCTCGGCATCGGCCTCGATCGGCTGAGCGAGGGCGAGCGGGTGTGGCTGAACTTCACGCGCGAGATGATCGTGGAGCGCGCGTGGGAGCTGCTCCCGCCGTCGCAGGTGGTGATCGAGCTGCTCGAGTCGATCGAGCCCGACGCCGAAGTGGTGGCGGCGTGCGCGGAGGGGAAGCGCCGCGGCTACACCTTCGCGCTCGACGACTTCGAGTGGGACGCCAAGTGGGTCCCGGTGCTCCAGCACGTCCGGCTGGTGAAGATCGATGTCCTCGGCAAGACGCCGCAGGACCTCAAGCCGCTGATCCGCGAGCTGCTGCCGTACCGGGTGACGATGCTCGCCGAGCGCGTCGAGAACGGCGACGTGCTCGAGATGTGCCGC
>JALOPO010000290.1 GCA_025453855.1 Gemmatimonadaceae bacterium | reverse complement strand
AAGCTGGTGCTCACGCTGTACGTGGCGCTGATCGTCTTCGTGCTGGTGGTGCTGCTGCCGACGGCGATGATCGCCAAGGTGCCGCTCCGCACCTTCTGGGCCCAGGCCAAGGGGCCGTGGCTCCTCGCCTTCAGCACCGCCAGCTCCGAGGCGGCGCTGCCGCAGGCGATGCAGGCGATGGAGCGGCTGGGCGTGCCCAAGCGCATCGTCGCCTTCGTGATGCCGACGGGCTACAGCTTCAACCTCGACGGGAGCACGCTCTACCTCGCGGTGGCGAGCATCTTCGTCGCGCAGGCAGCGGGGATCGACATGCCGCTCGGTACGCAGCTGCTGATGATGCTGACGCTGATGCTGACCTCCAAGGGCGTCGCCGCGGTGCCGCGCGCCTCGCTCGTGATCCTCTCGGGGGCGCTCGCCCAGTTCGACCTCCCGCTCGAAGGGGTGGCGATCATCCTCGGCGTCGACGCCGTCATGGACATGGCGCGCACCAGTGTGAACCTGCTCGGCAACTGCCTGGCGACGGTGGTGATGGCGCGCTGGGAGGGGGAGTTCGACGACCGCAAGGCGGCGGCGCTGGCGGAGTCGGCGGCGCCGGCCTGAGGCGCCGGCTGGCGCGACGGCGCTGACGCCCCCGCGACGCCTCCGATCGCCCCGCGATCGGAGGCGTCGGCACGTGGCGGGCGCATCGGTTGCACATGTCGCCTCCGTGCACACAAATGCTGCGGCCTCGCAACAATCGGGGGCGGTCGATGGGCGCAAGGGTGGCGGTCGGAGATATACAAGTCCCTGTGCGGCAACGGGTTGCGTCGTCGTCGCCGCCGGCGGCGCCGGCCCGCCCGCCTGTCACGGACCTTGCCCTTCGATCGGGTGTTCCCTGAGTTCTCTTCACCCAGGAGTCTCGATGCGTTCCATCATTCGCGCGCTGGCCATCAGCGCGGTCGCCGTCTCGGCGGCCCACGCGCAGGCCATCCGCAGCACCGGCGGGTTCAGCATGAACACGCTGGCCCGCAACGACGACGGCTCGACCGGCCTCGTCAATGTCGGCTTCACGTTCAACCTGTTCGGCCTGAGCCGGAACCAGGTCTACGTGAACAACAACGGGAACATCACGTTCTCGCAGGCGCTCGGCACCTTCACGCCCCGCCCGATCGCCAACGGCAACCTGGCGATCATCGCCCCGTTCTGGGCCGATGTCGACACGCGCAACCCGGCGTCCGGCGTCACGCGCTACGGCACGGGTACGGTCGGTGGGCGAAACGTCTTCGCCGTCGACTGGATCGACGTGGGGTACTTCTCGAATCAGGTCAACCGGCTGAATTCGTTCCAGCTCTGGCTCGTCGACCGCTCCGACATCGGCGCGGGCGACTTCGACTTCGAGTTCAATTACGACAAGATCCAGTGGGACACCGGCGAGGCCAGCGGTGGGACGGCCAATGGCCTGTGCGCGGACCCGAGCAGCGGCCCGGCCCGCGCCGGCTGGGCGAACGGGCTCGCCGCGACGTTCGAACTCGCCGGCTCGGGCGCCTGCAATGCCTTCCTCGACGGCGGTCCGAACTCGCTCGTCGCCGGCAGCCTGAACAGCGACGTCGCTGGCCGCTACGTCTTCTCGGTCCGCAACGGTGTCGTCCAGCCGCCGAACGTGGTGCCGGAGCCGTCGACCTACGTGCTCATGGCGACCGGCCTCGCCGGTCTCGCGGCGCTCCAGCGCCGCCGCCGCGCCTGATCGTCGGACGGCACGACCGTTTCGGCTGCATGCCGCGAGGGCCCCGGTGCAACGTGCACCGGGGCCCTCGTCGCGTTCGGCCTCAGCGCGCCGCGAAGGAGTCGCAGGCGTTCATGTCGCCGGTGTCGAAGCCGCGGCGGAACCAGCGCATCCGCTGCTCGGCCGAGCCGTGCGTGAAGCGCTCCGGGCGCACTTCGCCGCGCGCCTGCGACTGGATCCGATCGTCACCCACCGCTGCCGCCGCCCGCAGCGCCTCCTCGAGGTCGCCGGCGTCGAGTCGCCCCTCCTGCGCCGCCTGCCGCCCCCAGATCCCGGCGTAGCAGTCGGCCTGCAGCTCCATCCGCACGCTCAGCGCATTCGCCTGCGACGGGTCGGCCTGCTGCGCCCGACGAAGCTCGCGCTCGGTGCCGAGGAGGTTCTGCACGTGGTGCCCGACCTCGTGCGCCAGCACGTACGCCTGCGCGAAATCGCCCGGCGCCCCGAAGCGGCGCGCGAGCTCGTCGTAGAAGCCGAGATCGATGTACACCTTCCGATCGCGCGGGCAGTAGAATGGGCCCATCGCGCTCTCCGCGAAACCGCACCCGCTGTCGACCGCATCACGGAACAGCACCAGCGTCGCGCGCGCATACGGCCGGTTGGCGTCGGTGAAGGTGCGCGTCCAGAAGTCCTGGGCATGGCGGATCACCCAGCTCTGCTGCCCCACCAGTTCCCGCTCGGCCGCCGACTCCTGCACGGGGCCGGCCGGTGCGCGCGTCGCCGGGACCACCGCGCCCGTCCCGCCGCCGCCGTTCAGCAGCGTGCGCGGGTCGACGCCGAAGAGCGCGCTCACGATCAGCACCAGCACGATCCCGCCGATCCCGAGCCGCCCACCCCCCAGCGACAGGCCACCGCCACCGCCGCGCCCCACCGAATCGCCGCGGCGGTCCTCCACATCGTCGTTCGGTCCACCCGCATCCCAGCGCATCCGTGACCTCGCCCGTGGTTCGTGTGGCGCCTGCCCCCTCGTGGACGCCCCCGTCCGCCACGTCGCGCCCGGGAGCACCGGGGCAAGGTAGCTCGCCGGTGCCTCGTCCCGGACGCTAGCTTGACCGTCCCCCCTCACATCCCGACCTCAGGACAGGCACGCATGACGCGCACCATTCGTGCGCCCCGCGGCGCGCAGCGCACCGCGCCCGGCTGGATCCAGGAAGCCGCCAAGCGGATGCTCATGAACAACCTCGATCCCGAGGTCGCCGAGCACCCGGACGCCCTCGTGGTCTACGGTGGCCGCGGCAAGGCGGCCCGCGACTGGGCCTCGTTCGACGCGATCGTCGCCACCCTCGACCGCCTCCGCGACCACGAGACGCTCCTCGTGCAGAGCGGCAAGCCGGTCGCCGTGCTCGAGACGCACCCCATGGCGCCGCGCGTCCTGATCGCGAACTCGAACCTCGTCCCGCGGTGGGCCACCTGGGACGAGTTCGATCGCCTCGACCGCGCCGGGCTGATGATGTACGGCCAGATGACCGCCGGGTCGTGGATCTACATCGGCACGCAGGGGATCCTGCAGGGGACGCACGAGACCTTCGCCGCGGCCGGCGTCAAGCACTTCGGCGGCTCCCTCGCCGGGACGCTCACCGTCACCGCGGGCCTCGGCGGCATGGGCGGGGCACAGCCGCTCGCCGTCACGCTCGCCGGCGGCGTCGCCCTCTGCATCGAGATCGACCCCACCCGCATCCGGCGCCGCCTCGACACGCGCTACCTCGACGTCGCCGCCACGTCGCTCGACGAGGCGCTCGCCCTCGCTGAACGCGCACGGCGCGAACGGCGCCCCCTCTCGATCGGCCTGCTCCCGCTCATCGGCTACCTCCCGCCGGCCCACGCCGACGAGGACGTCGCCCGCACCCGCAGCGCCGATCCCGACGGCTACCTGCGGCGCGTGCGCGACGCGATCGTCGCGCACGTCGATGCGATCGTCACCATGCAGCGGCGCGGCGCCATCGCCTTCGACTACGGCAACAACCTGCGGGCGCAGGCGCAGCTCGCCGGCTACGCCGAGGCGTTCGCCTATCCGGGCTTCGTCCCGGCCTTCATCCGCGAGTCGTTCTGCGAAGGGCGCGGGCCGTTCCGCTGGGTCGCGCTCAGCGGCGATCCCGCCGACATCGCCGCCACCGACGCGGCGCTCCTCGAACTCTTTCCCGACGACGCCCGCCTCCAGCGCTGGCTCGGCTGGGCGGGGGAGCGCATCGCCTTCCAAGGGCTCCCGGCCCGCATCTGCTGGCTCGGCTACCGCGAACGCGACAAGGCCGGCCGCCTCTTCAACGCGATGGTGCGCGACGGGCGGCTCCGCGCCCCGATCGTCATCGGCCGCGACCACCTCGATGCCGGCTCCGTCGCCTCGCCATTCCGCGAGACCGAAGCGATGCTCGACGGCAGCGATGCCGTCAGCGACTGGCCGCTCCTCAACTTCGCCACCGGTATCGCCAGCGGCGCCGCCTGGATGTCGTTCCATCACGGCGGCGGCGTGGGCATGGGCTACTCGCAGCACAGCGGGCTCGTGGCGGTCGCCGACGGGAGCGCCGAGGCCGACGAGCGGCTCCGTCTCTGCCTCACCAACGATCCCGCGATGGGCGTGATCCGCCACGCCGACGCCGGCTACCCGACCGCCCACCGCGTCGCCGACGCGCGCGGGCTCGACATGCCGATGCGCA
>JALOPO010000289.1 GCA_025453855.1 Gemmatimonadaceae bacterium | reverse complement strand
ACGGAGACGGGGCTCTACGTCTCCTTCGATGGCGGCGCGGAGTGGAAGCCGTTCCCGGCGACCTTCCCCGTGGTCCCGGTGACCGACCTCGCGGTGCACCAGGGCGATCTCGTGGCGTCGACCGAGGGGCGCGCCTTCTGGATCCTCGACGACCTCACGCCGCTCCGGCAGCACGCCGACTCGGTGCTCACCGCGGCCGCGCATCTCTATGCACCACGGCCGGCCACGATCACCGGGGGGGCGGCGGGCTTCTTCCAGCCGCGCAATGCAGGGCGCAACGCGCCGGCGGCGGCGATGCTGCACTACCGCCTCGCCACGGCGCCCGACAGCACGACGCCGGCGACGCTCGAGATCCTCGACGCGCGTGATCGCGTGGTGCGCCGCTTCAGCAGCACCGCGAAGGAGGCCCCCGACCGGCTCCCGGCGAAGGCAGGAGCCAACCTCCTGCTCTGGAACTTCCGGCGCGGCGCGCCGACGCCGCTCACCGGGATCGTGCTCTTCGGCGCGCCGAACGGCGGCGCGCGCGTCTCGCCGGGGCGCTTCACGGTGCGGCTCACCGCGAACGGCGTGACGCGCACGCAGGCGCTCGAGCTGCGCGCCGATCCGCGCCTGACTGTGCCGGCGGCGGTGCTGGCCGAGCGTGACTCGGTGGCGACGATGCTCAGCGACCGGATCCGCGAGGTGCACGATGCCGTGCTGCGCGTGCGCGAGGCGCGCGGGCAGGTGCAGGCGGCGCTCGGTCGCGCGAAGGAGGCGGAGAACGCCGCCGCGATCAGCACGGCCGGCAAGGCGCTCACGGGGCGGCTCGAGGCGATCGACCCGAAGCTCACGACCAAGGCCACCAACGGCCAGGACATCATCAACTACGCCAACGGGATCAATGGGCAGTTCGGCTTCCTCCTCGGCCAGGTTGAGGGGAACCCGGCGCTCACGCAGCCGGTGCGCGAGCGGCTGCGCGAGCTGGAGGGCGAGTGGGCGCGGTTGCGCGGCGAGCTCGATGCCATCGAGGGGACCGAGATCCCGGCGTTCAACAAGCTGCTCGAGGCGGGGAAGGTCCCCGGCGTGACGGTGAAGCGCGTGCAGCCCGTGGCGCCGCCGATCAGCTGACCGCGACGGCCGCGGCGTCGAGGAGCGCGCGGATGCAGCGGCGCAGCGTCGGGGCGCGGAACGGCTTGGGGAGGAAGGTCACCGGGCCGGCGCCCGCGACGACCCCCACGCGCGCGCCGTGCGAGCCGGAGAGGATGAGCGTGGGGAGCCCCGGGTGGCGGGCGCGCAACGTGCTCGCGAGCTCGTAGCCGTCGAGCTCCGGCATGTGCATGTCGGTGACGAGCGCACGGATCGGCGTCACGATCGCCGACGCGGCGAGCGGGGAGCCGATGTCGAGGACCGGCCACCCCTCGGCGGTGAGCGCGTGCACGATGGTGCGGCGTACGAGGGGGTCGTCGTCAACGACGAGGATCGGGGGGGCGTCCGGGGTGGCCGGGATCGGGGTCGGGCGCGGTGTCATGCGAGGGGAGACACGGTGCGCGCCGGTGAAGTCACACGACGCGCATGGTGATATTCTCCACGCGACCGGCCCGCGCGTGCCGGTCCATGTGACCGCTGGGCGACGCGCGGTGTTCACCCTTGCACGCGGGAGTCGGCGGTGGACGGTCCCGACGAGGACGAGGAGCTGGTGCGGCGCTTCGTGACCGACCGTCACGACCCCCGGCCGTTCGAGGCGCTGGTGAAGCGGCACCAGAACTTCGTGCTCGCCAACTGTCGCGTGCTGAGCCGCTCCGATGCCGACGCCGAGGACCTCGCCCAGGAGGTCTTCGTGAAGGCCTACTTCGCGCTCCCGCGCTTCGAGCAGCGGGCACGGTTCCGGACCTGGCTGCGCACGATCAAGGTGAATCACTGCATGAACTACCTGCGCAAGCGGCGCGGCGCCTCCTTCATGGACCTCGACGAGCTCGAGACCGAGCACGAGGCGGCGGTGGCCACCGCGCCCGACGCCGAGGTGGCGATCGAGAGCTACGACGAGCGGACGCGCATCCTGCGCGTGCTCGACGGGATGACCGACACGCTCCGGGTGCCGCTCATGCTGCGCGATGCCGACGGCCTCTCGTACGAGGAGATCGCCGGGCAGCTCAACGTCTCGCTGTCGGCGGTGAAGATGCGGATCAAGCGCGGCCGCGAGCAGTTCCGGCAGCGCTGGATTGAACCGGACCCCGCCGTGCCGGACGACGAGGCGGGGACGCCGGTCGAGCAGCTGCGCGACTTCGACCTCGACGCCGATGCGCGCTTCGTCGACCGCGTGGAGCGCGCCATCGGGCGGCGCGTCCTCGCCGGCGAGCTGACCGGGCTCACGCTGATCGCGCCGGCCACCGCGCTCCTCGAGCTGCTGCGCATCCCGTTCGAGATGCTCGACGAGGGGCGCACGGCACGCGTGCGCGACCTGGCCGCCCGCGACCCCCGTCGTCGCGGCGCGCGGCCTTCCACCGACACCGGCCGCGATGCGAGCGGCCCCGACTCCACCCCGGACGGCGCATGAACCAGCTCCGCCAGATCGTCGAGGCGCTCGTCGCCCTCGTCGTCGACGCCGTGCCCAAGGTGATCGTCGCCGTGGTGGCGCTCGTCGCGCTCCTCCTGATCGCGCTCCTCATCGAGCGGATCCTGCGCCGCGTCCTCGCGCGGCTCCCGATCGAGCGGCTCCTGCAGCGCACGGGCACCGACTCGATGCTGCGCCGTGTCGGCGTCACGCAGCCGCCGAGCGTCTGGCTGCCGCGGATCATCTACTACCTGCTGCTGCTCCTCTTCACGCGTGTCGCCGCCGATGCGTACGGGCTGGTCGCGATCTCGTCGGCCATCGGGGCGCTCTTCGCGTACCTCCCGAAGCTGATCGCGGCGCTCCTCCTGCTCGTCATCGGCGGGATGCTGAGCCGCTTCGCCGGCGCGGCGGTGGAGCGCGCCGCCACCGAGTCGGGGATCGAGTTCGCGAAGCCGCTCGGGAGCATCACCTCGGCCTTCGTGATCTTCGTGGTGGGGGCGATGGCGGTGGGCCAGCTGGAATTCGACACGGCGATGGTGCGCATCGTCACCGCCTGCCTGCTCGGCGGCTTCGCGCTGGCCTTCGCCTTCTCGATCGGCTTCGGCTCGCGCGAGGTGACGCGCAACATCCTGGCCGGCTTCTATGCGCGGAAGGTCTTCACCCCCGGCGACGTGATCGAGGTCGGCGGGCGGCGCGGCGTGCTGCGCGCGATCACGAGCACGCAGACGCTGGTGGCGCAGGACGACGACGTCGTCGTCTCGCTCGGCAACAGCGTCTTCCTGGACGAGGTGGTGCGGCGCTGATCGTCGCGCGTCGCGGGGGCGGGGACTGCCGGCCGCGATGATGCGGGGTGGGGCGCGATGCACGGTGGGTCGCGCTGAGGCGGAGGAGGCGCGATGAACGGCGAGTCGCGATGATGCGAAGGGGACGCGATGCCCGCGATGAAGAGCGCACGGCCCTGGTGATGCTGACGGCGCATGCGGGCGAATCCGCATGCGCCGTCAGCATCATCAGGTCAGTCGGCAGTCCTTCGCGGAGCATCGCGTCCCCTTCGCATCATCGCGACCCCGCGGTTCGGCACGTCGTGCGGTCCGGTGCGGCCCTGCCTCACTGCCGCGTCGTCGACGCGCCGGCGTCGGAGGTCGGGATCGCGGGGGGCGTCTTCTGGCGGAGCGTCGGGTACTGGATGCCGAGCTGCTCGAGGTAGCTGCGATACTTCTTCGGGTCGTAGTAGTACTTCCGCATCTCGGGCCGGAAGCGCGCCATGATCTCGGCGTTCAGGTGCACCGGCGGGCCGTCGCTCGCACCGAGGAACGACTTGTACTTGGTCGTCTTCGTCTGCTCGTCGGTGAAGTAGCTCCACGCGCTGGCCACCATCTGCGGCGTGAGGAGGAGGTCGAGCACCGTCATCGCCTGCGCCTTGGCACCGGCCACCGCGCCCTTGTGCGCCACCGGCGTGGCCATGGCGATGCCATCGGCCCAGTTGTGCCCCGGCGTGCCGGGGATGTTGCTCGGATAGCGGAGCGTGATCGTGGGGACGTTCCAGCTCACGTCGCCGATGTCGTCGCTTCCACCGCCGGTCATCGCTGCGGCACGCACCGGGCCACTCAGGGTGCGCGGCACCGTCCCGAGTCCGTTGGCGCCGACGCCGAGCTCCGTCTGCACGCCCTTGGCGAAGGCGACGTCGAGCGAGTCCCACTTCGGCATGCCGACCGCCCGGATGTTGCGCCCCATCGCCTCGGCCACGGCGCGGTTGAAGTGGCCGCTCCACCCCGAGCCGAGCACCACGACCGTGTCGAGCTGCACGTCGGCCATCATCGCCGCGCCGCGCGCGATGCGCTTCGCATCCTCGAACATCTTCTGCACGCGCTCGTAGTCGCGCTCGCGGAAGTAGAACCAGATGCTGGCGGTGCTCGGCACCACGTTGGGCTGGTCGCCGCCGTCCTTGATCACGTAGTGCGAGCGCTGCGGGAGCTCCATGTGCTCGCGGTGGTACTCCCACCCCTGGCCCATGAGCATCACCGCGTCGAGCGCGCTCTTGCCGCGCCACGGCGCGCCGGCGGCGTGCGAGCTCTGCCCCCTGAAGCGGAACTCGGCGCTCACCATGGCGAGCGACTGGCTCTGGCCCCAGCTCGTGCCGAAGTCGCTCGAGACGTGCGTGAAGAGGACGACGTCGACGTCCTTGAAGACGCCGGCGCGCACGAGGTGCGCCTTCCCCGCCATCTGCTCCTCGGCCACGCCGGGCCAGAGCTGGAGCGTGCCGGCGATCTTCTCGCGCTGCATGAGCTCCTTCACGACGAGCGCCGCGGCGATGTTCACCGCCTGCCCGCTGTTGTGCCCCTCGCCGTGGCCGGGTGCGCCGGTGACCAGCTGGTCGCGGTAGCCGACGGCCGGCTTCTGGTTGCTCTGCGGGATGCCGTCGATGTCGCTGCCGAGCGAGATCACCGGCTTGCCGCTCCCCCAGGTGGCGACCCATGCGGTGGGGATGCCCGCCACGCCGCGCTGCACGGTGAAGCCGTTCTTCTCGAGCAGCTCGGTGAGGAACTTCGACGTCTCGACCTCCTGCATGCCGAGTTCGCCGAAGCTGAAGACCTGGTCGATGATCTCCTGGATCATCTTCGCCCGCGCGTCGATCTTCGTCGCCGCCTCGGCCTTGAGCCGTTCGAGCCGCGGATCCAGCGGCCAGTCGGTCGGGCGCGGCGGCACCGACTCCGCGGGGGCCTGGAGCCCCGGCAGCTGGGCGACGACGGGGCTCGCGAGCACGAGCGCCGCACCGGCGGCGACGAGGGCACGGGCAAACGACAGCGAGGACATGCGGGCGACCTCCGGGCAGGGTGGCAGGACCTCTGGTCAACGTACTCCGGCGCTTCGCCGTTGCGGTCCGGCCCCTGTCATCCTCGGCGGGGGACGCGGGGACGAGCCGCTGCGGCGAACGCGGAGGTCGTGGGGAACGGCAACTGCCGTCAGCACGGAGGAGCGGGGACGTACGGGAGGAGGGAGTTCCCGCCTGCAGGAGCCGTCGTGCATGCGGGACCACTGCAGACAGCTGTCTGCTGGGTCCCGCCCGCGCGCGGAGTTCCGAGCCCCACGCGTGCAGCCGCGTGCGTCCTCCGTTCTCCGGTTGGTCGCCGCGCCTCCGTGCTGACGGTGGTTCGTCCCCGCGCCCTCCGTGCCGGCGGCCGTTGCCGTTCACCGCGCGCTCCGCGTCAATTGCAGCGGCCCGCTCCGCGCGCTCCGCTCCCTCCCCGCTTCCGAGACATGCACGCACGCACCATCACCCTCGTCGTCCTCGCGGCGGCCGGGCTGCACGCCCAGCGCGCGTCGAAGCCCGCGGCGGCCGCGCCGATCTCCATGGACAGTGCCACGATCGCGAAGCTCGCGGGCGCGATCCCGATGCGCGCGATCGGGCCGGCGGCGATGA
>JALOPO010000288.1 GCA_025453855.1 Gemmatimonadaceae bacterium | reverse complement strand
GGCCTGCACGATCGCCGCGTCGGCAGCCGCTGACGGCGCCGCCTCCCGCCCCTGCGCATTCGCGAGGGCCGCGGCTCCGAGCTGCAGCGATGCCGCGACGAGCGCCGCCGGCAGTCGCGCGCGGCCCCGGTGCATCATCGAGCGCCGCTCAGCCATGCAGGTCGTCGTAGGCGGCCAGCACCTCGGCCGCGCTCACCGTCGCGGCGCCGAGCTTGCCGACCTCGACGCCCGCCGCATAGTTGGCGACGATCGCCGCCTCGCGCGCGTCGGCGCCCGCGGCGAGCA
Organism: Gemmatimonadaceae bacterium; assembly: GCA_025453855.1. Taxonomy (GTDB): domain Bacteria; phylum Gemmatimonadota; class Gemmatimonadetes; order Gemmatimonadales; family Gemmatimonadaceae; genus JALOPO01. The sequence continues at coordinate 3,476 of JALOPO010000288.1, read as the reverse complement.
TGAGCGCGAGGTAGGCGGTCACGGTGTCGCCGGCGCCCACGACATCGTAGACCTCGCGCGCCGTCGTCGGGATGCGCGTGATCCCGCCCCCGCGCGAGACGAGCGCCATCCCGTGCTCGCTCAGCGTGAGCAGCAGGTGCGCGACGTCGAGGCGCTCGAGCGTGTGCGGCAAGGCATCCGCGTCGTCGAGCTGCACCGCCGCGCCGAGTGCCTGCTCGAGTTCGCGCCGGTTCGGCTTGAACACCGTCGCCCCGCGATAGCTGAAGAAGTTGCGGAACTTCGGATCGACGATCACCGGCGCGCCGTTCGCCGTCGCCAGCGCGATGGTGCGCTCGATGACGGCCGGCACGAGCACGCCCTTGTTGTAGTCCTCGAGCACGACGGCATCGGCATCGGTCACCGCCTCCTCGATCACCGCCAGCACGCGCGCGACCGCCGCGGCATCGAGATCGCGATCCTCCTCCTCGTCGAAGCGGAGGAGCTGCTGCGCGCGCGCGACGAGGCGCGTCTTGGTCGTCGTCGGGCGATCGACGGTGACGAGCGCGTCCGTGGCCCCGCCCTGCGCCGCGACGAGCGCGTGGAGCCGCTCGCCCGCGCGATCATCGCCGACCGCCGCGACCAGCGTGCAGCGGGCGTCGACCGCGAGCACGTTCTGCGCGACGTTGGCCGCGCCGCCGAGCGCCTCGCGCCGCTCGCGCACGCGCAGCACCGGCACCGGGGCCTCGGGCGAGATGCGCTCGACGTCACCGCGCAGGTAGACGTCGAGCATCGCGTCGCCGACCACGACCACGCGTCGTCCGCGGGCCGCATCGAGGAGCGCCGCGAGGCGGTCACGGGCGATGGCTGCTAGCATAGTGGCGAGAAGCTAGCCGCGACCGAGCGGTCGCAACAGGAAATCCCCGACCCCGTGACGTGCGCGACTCGATCCTCCAGGCCCTCTCGACGCTGCAGGAGGTGACGCTGCTCGCGTGGCGCACGCTGCGCGGCTGGCATGGTGGCCGGGGCGGGAGCGCGCGCCTGCTCGTGCAGCTCGACGCGGTGGGCGTGCAGTCGCTGCCGATCGTCCTCCTCACCGGACTCTTCACCGGGATGGTGCTCGCGCTCCAGGCGTCGGTGCAGCTCGCCCCATTCGGCGCGACGCTCTACGTGGGGCGCTTCGTGGCGGCGAGCATGGTGCGCGAACTGGGACCGGTGCTGAGCGGCATCATGGTCGCGGGGCGCGTCGGCGCCGGGATCGCCGCCGAACTGGGTGCGATGCGCGTCACCGAGCAGGTCGACGCCATCGAGACGATGGGCGCCGATCCGGTGCGGTTGCTGGTGGTGCCGCGCGTCCTGGCGGCGGCGATCGCGGTGCCGCTGCTCGCGCTCCTCGCCGATGTCGCGGGGCTGCTCGGTGCCACGGTGGTCGCCGCCGTCTGGCTCGGCGTGCCGGCGCGCACCTTCTGGCAGGCGGCGGCAGACCAGCTGCGCGCCGACGGCATGCTGTGGGGCATCCTCCCGGCCGACCTGGTGCAGGGGCTCGTCAAGCCGCTCGTCTTCGGCATCCTGCTCGCCCTCCTCGCCTGCCACCACGGGCTCGCCGCGCGTGGTGGCACCGCCGGCGTGGGCATCGCCACTACCCGTGCCGTCGTCAGCGCGAGCATCACCATCCTCGTTGCCGACTACTTTCTCACGCAGCTCCTGCTCGTCCTCGTGTGAACGCCCCGCCACCATCGCCCTCCGCATCACCCGTCATGCCGGGTACGCCCGCCGTCGAGCTGCGTCACGTCTCGCTCGCCTTCGAGCGCCCGGTGCTGCGCGATGTGGCGCTGACGGTGGCCACCGGCGAGACGGTGGCGGTGCTCGGCGAGTCGGGGACGGGGAAGAGCACGCTCCTCAAGCTGGTGCTCGGCCTCCTCGATCCCGACGCGGGCGAGGTGCGGGTGCACGGCGACGTGGTGAACACGATGAAGCAGGCCGACCGGCTCGCGCTGCGGCGCGGCATCGGCATGGTCTTCCAGGGGGCGGCGCTCTTCGACTCGCTCACGGTGCACGAGAACGTCGCCTTCGCGCTGCGCGAGCACCTGCGGCTGGCCGAGGACGAGATCGCGACGCGGGTGCACGAGGCGCTGCGGCTGGTCGACCTCGACCCGGCGCAGGTCGCCGACCAGCTCCCCGCGCAGCTCTCGGGCGGGATGCGCAAGCGCGTCGGCGTGGCGCGCGCGATCGCGCATCGCCCGGCGCTCCTGCTGTACGACGAGCCCACCGCGGGGCTCGACCCGCTCACCACCGAGACCGTCGTCGCGCTCATCGCGCGACTGCAGCGCGAGCTGCGCGTGACGAGCCTGGTGGTCTCGCACGACGTGCGCGCCATGCTGCGCCTCGCCGACCGGCTCGCGCTGCTCCACGACGGCACCTTCGCCTTCGTCGGCGACGCCGAGTCGATGCGCGCGAGCGACGAGGCGTACACGCGCACCTTCCTCGCCGCGGCATGAGCGTCCCCGATCGCGCGCACGGCACTGCGGCCCCCGCGCGCGTGGCGCGCCCATGACGCTCCGCCCGTCGCCGGCCCAGCGGTCGTGGAGCGCGGTGCGTGTCGGCCTCTTCGTCGCCGTGGCGCTCGGCCTCCTCGGCCTCGGCGTGCTGCGGCTCGGCACCGGCACGGGGCTCTTCACGCGGCAGGTGTCGCTGGTGGCGGTGCTCCCCGACGGCCTCGGGCTGCGCGCCGGCGGGCAGGTGCTCATCGCGGGCCAGCCAGCGGGGACGATCGGTGCGGTGCGCGTGCTCCCGCCGGGACGTGACACCACGCCGCGCGTGCTCGCCGAACTGGGGATCGACGCCTCGCGCTTCACGCTCCTGCGACGCGATGCACGGGCCCGCGTGCGTGCCCTCGGGCTGCTCGGCGATCGCGTCCTCGACCTCGCGCCCGGCACCGCCACCAGCGCGGCGCTCGTCGAAGGCGACACGCTGGTGGTGGCCGGCTTCGCCGACCTGGGCACGCTCTTCGGGAGCGCCGACAGCACGCTGCGCGAGGTCGCGCTGCTCTCGCGCGAGCTGCGCGCGCTCGCCGCGCCGATCCGTGCCGGCGAGGGGACGCTCGGCCGGCTCGTGCGCGACCCGGTGCTCCACGATTCGCTGCTGGTGGTCGTCCGTCGCACCGAGCGCCTGCTGGCCTCGCTCGAGCAGGGGCGCGGCACGCTCGGGCGGCTGCTGCGCGACACGTCGCTCTACGGGAGCGTGCAGGGTGCCGCGGTGTCGCTCGACAGCGCGGCGCGGCTGCTCAACCGCGGTGACGGCACGATCGCGCGACTGCAGCGCGACACCACGCTCGCACCCCGCCTCGCGCGTACCGTGGCCACGCTCGACACGATCACGCGCGGACTGCAGGCCGGGCGCGGGACGGCGGGACAGCTCCTCACCGATCGCGCCCTGCACGATCGGCTGCTGACGCTCACGCAGTCGCTCGACTCGCTCCTTGCCGACGTGCGCCGCAATCC
>JALOPO010000287.1 GCA_025453855.1 Gemmatimonadaceae bacterium | reverse complement strand
CGTGCTCACCCCCGGTGGCGAGGCGATGGTCGGCGACCTCCTGATGGGTGGCTGGTTCGGCGGTCGCGTGCGCACCACGCGCCCGGTGCGCCACTACTTCGCCGAATCCCCCGAGCGGGTGCCGCGCAGCCTCGCGCTCCTCGATCGCCTGGGCGTCACCCGCCTGTACCCGGCGATCGGTGGCGCGCTCGCGATCGACGACGTGCGCGCCTACGTCCCCTTCGAGGCGCGCAGCGAGTCGGTGGGGATCTCGCCGATCCGCCTGCGGGAGCGGCGCCTCGCGATCGCCGGCGCGGGGGCCGCGCTCCGCGCGGGGTGAGGGGTCGCACGCGCGGCGCCTGCGCGCGCGCGTGCCCACGGCACGTCCTGCTGCACGACGCGCAGCGGCTCCGGCGTCGGCCCGGCGCCGTGCTGGCGCCGCGCGTGACCGCCAGCCATTGACGTGTCGCGTGGCGCGGTGGAGCTCCGGATGACGGTGTCGTCCCTGCGCGCGGTGGTCGCCTGCGCCGCGATCCTGCTCGCCTCCTCCGCCGCGGCCGCCCAGCAGGCCGCCCCCGCCGGCTCCACCGCGCGCTGCGGTGACGGGAGCTTCAGCACCGCAGCCTCCAAGCGGGGCGCCTGCTCGGGGCACGGTGGCATCGCCGAGTGGTATGCGGACCGTCCGGCGGCGCCGAGGCCCGCACCGGCGCCGCGCGCGGCCACACCGGCACCGGCCGCCGCCGCCACGCGCCCGAGTGCGGCACCGGCCGCGCCGCCGCGCGCCGCCGCGCGCGCCGGCGCGCGTCCCGGCGATGCGACCGCGCAGTGCGGTGACGGCACGTACAGCAGCGCCGCGAGCAAGCGCGGGGCGTGCTCCGGTCACGGCGGCATCGCGGTCTGGTATGCCGATGCCGGCGCACCGGCCGCCGCCGCGCGCACCGCCGCGCCCGCCGCGTCACGCCCCACGGCCGCCGCCCCTGCGCCCGCGACCGCCGCGCGCGCCGGCGCGCGTCCCGCGAACGCCACCGCGCAGTGCGGCGACGGCAGCTACAGCAGCGCCGCCACCAAGCGCGGGGCGTGCTCGGGGCATGGCGGCATCGCCACCTGGTATGCCGACGCGGCCACGCCGGCGCCCACGCCGCGCGCGAGCGTGCCTGCGGCGGCGCCCGCGGCACCGGCCGCCTCCGGTGGGCGGCGGCAGATCCCGGTGGGGCCCGTCGCCGGTGCCCCCGCCGGGGCCACCGCCCAATGCAACGACAACACCTTCTCCATGAGCGCGAGTCGCAGCGGGACCTGCTCGAGCCACGGCGGTGTGCGCCAGTGGTTGCGCGAACTCCCGCCACGGTGAAACCATGCGGCCGCGCCGGATGCCCCGGCGACCGGCCGCACTGTCCGCGGTTCCTTCATGTACGCTCCTGACGAGGTGCAGTCCGATGCTCGAGAACCTGGCGAATTCGCTCAAGTCGATCCTCCCCGATGCCGGGGATGCGATGGTGGACAAGGCCATGGGTGCCCTCAACGACCCGGCGCTCGGTGGCGTGCAGGGGCTCGTGCAGAAGTTCGAGCAGGGGGGCCTGGGCGAGGTGGCGCGCTCGTGGGTCGGGACGGGGCAGAACCTCCCGATCTCGGCCGAGCAGCTGCAGAAGGTGCTCGGCAACGAGCACGTGGCCTCGCTGGCGGCCAAGTTCGGCATCGACCCGAGCGAGGCCGCGGGCAAGCTCTCCGCGCTGCTGCCCGGGCTCGTCGACAAGCTCACGCCCGAGGGGAAGCTCCCCGCGACCACCTGAGTCGCCCCACCGGCGGTGCTGCGCGCCCGGTCCCGTCATGGGGCCGGGCGCGCGTGCATGGCGACGGGCGGTTCGGCGCGTCACGGATGGCGCCCGGCGCGCGTCCCTGCGATATAGGAAGCGCGCCGGGCGCGGCGATTCCCGCACGCCCGCATGCGCCGCAGTCAAGGGAGGAGGCGCGGGGATGCTGCCCTGGATCGTACGGGTGATGGGAGCGCTGGTCTTCGGGCTCGCCGTGCTCCTGGGCCTCGAGGTGGGCGCGGTCTGGTTCGAGGCGCGAACCGGCATCCCCACGGTCGCGGTGCTCCCGCTCTCGATCGCGCTGCTCGTCTGGATCGGGTGGTACGTGGTCCGCCGCGTGCACCTGGCGTGGGGGGTGCTCACCGGTGCGCTGCTCTACGGCACCACCGCGCTGCTCGCGATCCCGCTCAAGAACTGGTTCATCTACGGACGCCTCGCCATGCCGCGCGAGGCGAGCGCGCTCTTCATCGCCGCGGCGGTGGTGGTGATGGTGCTCATCGGCACGCTGGCGGGGCTCGGCGGCGGACTGCTCGCGCGGCGTCGGCGACGCGAACGGCGCCGGCGGATGGCGCTCGACGTGCTCGCCTCGTCGTCGTCGACGGTGCTCGAGCCGCAGGTGCTGGCGACGATCGGTGCCGCCGACGATGCGCTGGACATCGACGCCGTGCCACCGGCGCGAAAGGGCGCGCGCCCGCGGAGCGGGCGGTGAGCGCGCACGGGGTCGGCACCGGTGCCGCGCTCGTGCTCCTCGCGAGCGTGGCGGTGAGCGGCTGCTGGCGACTCGGCGTCGGCGTGCGCGAGAACGACGCCAGCGGCTACGAGGACCTCGGCGTGCCGGTGATCGAGGCGATCGAGTACACGCCGGCGGGGCGCGAGGTGCGCGTCGCGCTCGAGCGGCCGGGCTATCTCACGGTGCTGGTCGTCGATCCGGAGCGGAGCGTGAGCGTGCGCTTCGCGCGCGGCGAGACGCGCAGCCGACGCGCCGACTCCGCGCGCGTGCGCCTCCCGCTCGATCGTCTCGAGAGCCCGCTCCGCGGCATCCCGATCGGCGCGCTGCCGGCGATCGCGCAGCGCCCCACGCGGCGCCCGGTGCTCTCGCCGGGCTCCAACGCGGTGGTGCGACAGCAGTCGCCGTTCGACGCGCGCGATGTGTCGCTGGCTGCGGCCGACAGCGGCGGGAGCGCGATCGCCGCGGAGCAGCGGCTCCGCTCGATGCGCGTGACGAACGCGGGGCAGCTCGTGACGCGCGCCCACGTCGTCGTGCTGCAGACCGAACAGCCGCTCGACCTGATCCGCGTGGCGATGCGCATCGCCGCCGCGCCGGCCGATCCGGCACGGGTGGCGCAGGCGGCCGCCGGTGACGGCAGCGAAGGGGGGCGCTGGATCGCGGCCACCGCGCCGCTCCCGTGATCGCGGGCGACGACGCGCCGCTCACCCCCGCCTGGCTGCACGGCGCGTGGCAGCTCCTGCGATGCGACGCCGCGCTCGACTTCACGCCCGGCACGCGAATGCGCTTCAACGACGACGCGACGCTCGACTACACGATCCCCACCGATGACGGCGCGGTGCACGTGCAGCTCCGCTGGCGCCTGGAGGGTGCGGTGCTGCGCACCGACCTGGTCGAGGGTGGGAACCCGGTCGCGGTGGGCGTCACGCAGGGACGCGCGGGCGTGCTGGAGTTCGACTTCGGCGGCGCGCGCGCCTGGTTCGTGCGCGAGGCGCGCGGCCTCGGCTGACGACCCCGGCCGGGGGTGACGTCCCCCGTCCCACGCATATCTTCCGGCCACGGCGCGCCGCGCGAATGCCCGGCGTCGTGGACCCAGTCGGAGGAGTGACATGCGCGGCCTTGCCGCCGTCGGTGCCGGACTCGCCGCCCTCTTCGCGCTCGCCTTCGGCTTCGAGGCGGCGATCGGCGCGCTCATCCCCACCTCGATGGACGCGCAGGGGCGCGTCTCCTCGCCGGCGGTGCTCGGCCTGCTGCTGGCCGCGGGCGTCGTGTCGGGTGCGATCGCCGGGTGGCTCACCGCGCGCCTCGCCGTCTCGCGCCACATGGGGCACGCGCTCTTCCTGGCGTCGATCGCCGTGGCGGTCGTGATGTTCATCTCGATCCTCAACTGGGATCGCGCGCCGGGCGCATACCACCTCGCGAGCTGGGTGCTGCTGCCGCTGGCGTGCGTGGCCGGCGCGAGCGTGCGCGTGCAGGCGCTGCGCGCGCAGTTCGGCGTCGCCTTCGACGACGATCCGTGGACCGTGACCGACGGCGCGTGATGCGCACGCGTCGCCTTGTCGCGACGCGAACGCGCCGGCAGCTTGCGGGGTAGCGCGGCCGTCCGTCCTGCACGCCCACTCCCCTCACGCGAGATGCGATCCATGCGTCACGTCCTCGCGGCCTGTGCGGCCGCCACGCTCGCCGCCTGCGCATCGGCCGGCACG
>JALOPO010000286.1 GCA_025453855.1 Gemmatimonadaceae bacterium | reverse complement strand
GGCTCGATCGTCGGCACGCGCGCCGACCTGCGCGAGGCGCTCGACTTCGCCGCGCGCGGTGCGATCGAGGTCGCACGCGAGACGCGCGCGCTGGGCGACATCAACGCGGTCTTCGACGGACTGAAGCAGGGCACGATCACCGGGCGCGTGGTGCTCGATTTCCGTGAGGCCACCCGGGCGCCGACGCTGGCCGCGCACGAGCGGGTGGCGCTTGGCGCCTGACACGTGACGGCGGCGGTGCGGGCACCGCATGAGTCGGCTGCACCTTATGTCTGCAGCCGTGATCATGTCCTCCCGCACCGTCCGCCTCCGTGCTCGAGATCGCATCGGTTCTCCTCGCGCTCACCGCCGCTCTCGCCTTTCTCAACGTGCGGTGGCTCCGGCTGCCGCAGGCGGTCGGGCTCCTCCTTACCGCGCTGGTGAGCGCCGGCGCGCTCAAGCTCGCGGGCGTGCTCGGCCTCGTCGACCTCGCGCCGATCCTGCGGCTCATCGCCGCCATCGACTTCCGCGAGACGCTGCTCGACGGGATGCTCGGACTCCTCCTCTTCGCCGCGGCGTTGCACGTGGATACGCGCACGCTGCGCGCGCAGGCGCGCCCGGTGGCGCTGCTGGCGAGCATCGGCACGCTCCTCTGCGCGCTCGTCATCGCCGGCGGCGTGCTGCTCGTCGGCCCGTGGCTCGGCCTCGCGATCCCGCTGCTCTGGGCGCTGGCGTTCGGCGTCCTGCTCGCCCCCACCGATCCCATCGCCGTCGGTGCGCTGCTCCGCAAGGCAGGGGTGCCCTCGGCGCTGCAGAAGACGATCACCGGCGAGTCGCTCTTCAACGACGGCGTCGGCGTCGTCCTCTTCCTGGCGGTGCTCGGGGCGATCACGAGCGGGAGCGCCCCCGCGGCCAACGAGGTCGCCCGGCTCCTCGCCATCGAGGTCGGCGGCGGCGTCGCGTTCGGCCTTGGCCTGGGGTGGCTCGCCGTACGGTTGCTGCGGCAGATCGACGACTACCAGGTGGAGATCCTGCTCACGCTCGCCTTCGCCTTCGGCGGCTTCACGCTCGCGCGCCATCTGCACGTCTCGGGCGTGCTCGGCATGGTCGTGCTCGGGCTCATGATCGGGCGACAGGCCGGCGGCGGTGCGGTGGTCTCGGCGCGCACCAAGCAGCGCCTCGACGACTTCTGGGAGCTGGTCGACGAGTTCCTCAACGCGACGCTCTTCGTGCTCATCGGCGTCGAGGTGCTGATCCTCGACTTCCAGCGCCCGGCGCTCGTGCTCGGCCTCCTCGCCATTCCGATCGTCCTCGTCGCGCGCTGGCTCTCGGTGGTCGGTGCGCTGGCACCGGTACGCGGTCGGCTCGCCGCGTGGCCCGCGGGGAGCATCCCGCTCCTCACCTGGGCGGGAGTGCGCGGCGGCATCAGCATCGCCCTCGCGCTCGCCCTCCCCGCGGGCGACGTCCGCACCGCGCTGCTCACCGCCACCTACGTGGTGGTGGTCTTCTCGATCGTGGTGCAGGGGCTCACGGTGGGGGTGGTCGCGGAGCGGCTCCTGCGTCCGGCAACGCCGGAGGACGGTGGCGCCTATCCGGTCGCCCCCTGATCCCGCGTGGGGAGCGGGGTGTACATCGTGTGCTTCCCCGTCCGGCTCGCCATCTCCCACGCCCGCTCCCCACGTGCTCCGCCTCACGACCTTCGGCGCGCTGACGCTCCGCGCCGACGATCGACCGGTCGGCGCTGCCGCCGCACAGCGTCGTCCCCTCGCGGTCCTCGCCTGCATCGCCGCCGGCGGCGGCGCGGGCGTGACCCGCGACCGCATCCTGTCGCTCCTCTGGCCCGACACCGACCCCGAACGCGCGCGGCGCGCGCTCACCCAGACGCTCTACGCCCTGCGTCGCGACACGGCGTGCGACGCGTTGGTCCGGGGCACGGGCCACCTGCGGTTCGACGAGGCGCACGTGCATGTGGACACGATCGCCGTCGAGCATCTCCTCCGCGAGGGACGCCCCGCCGATGCCGCCGCCCTGTACCGCGGCGCCTTCCTCGAGGGCTTCCAGCTCGCGGGCAGCGAGGAGTTCGAACGGTGGCTGGAGCTGGAGCGTCGGCGTTGGCACCGGCGCGTGTCCGAGCTGCTGCAGCGCCTCGCGCGCGAGGCCCGCGCGCGCCATGCGATCGACGAGGAGCTCGCGTGGTGTCGACGCCTCGTCGACCACGATCCGGTGGACGGCGCCGCCACGGTGGCCCTGGTCGAGGCGCTCGGCCGTGCGGGGGACCCCTCCGGGGCGCGACGCGTCGTGCGCGATCACGAGACCGCGGTGCGACTCGAGCTCGGCATGCCGGTCACGCAGGCCGTCGCCTCGGCGCTCGCGCGTGTCGAGGCGGGCGTCGGTACCGTCGCGTCGCCCACGTGGCGCACGTCCGCCACGATCGCGACCCTCGGCGTCCCCACCGACGCGACACCTGCGTCCCCCGGAGCCGTCGCTTCGACACGACGTGACGCACCAGACCACGACGCACGGCTCACGAGCGACGCGCCGGGCGCTGCGCTGGCTGCCGCTGCACCGCTCGCAACACCGTTGGTGATCGACGCGTCCCCTGGTCCGGTCCCTGCCCCCGTTCCGGGCAGTGCCCCACCGGTGCGTGCCGCGGCATCCCGCGCACGCCATCCGGGAGGCCGCACCTTGCGGCGCATCGCGGGGAGTGCGCTCGCGATCGTCGTCGCGTCGCTGCTCGTTCGCGTCGCCGCACCCGGTACGCTTCGCACGGTGAGGCCGGTCGTGGCCGTCGGTGCCGTCGGCGGCGTCGCGGTCACGCCGTTCAGCATGGAGCTCGCCGACACGACATTGGCCTTCCTCGCCCACGACGCCACCGAGCTCATGGCGCGTCGCCTCGCGGATGCCGACGACGTCGCCGTCATCCCCATGGAGACGGTGCACGCGACGTGGCGATCGCTCGATGCGGGTGCGGCGGCGCCTGCAACGCCACGTGCGCGCGCCATGGAGACGGCGCGCCGGGTCGGCGCATCCGAGGTCGTGGTGGGGCGCGTCACGGGCCGGGCGACACGCCTCGTGATCACGGTGTCGGCACTCGATGCGGTCACCGGCAGGGAGCGCGCGGGATCCACCATGCGAGCGCCCGTCGACAGCCTGGCGACCATCGTGGACGCGCTCGTGGGGCACCTCGTCGCGGCGCGCACGCTCGGTCGCGATCGCGGCGAGGCACTCGCGCGTACTCCGCTCGACGTGCTGCGGCCGTACCTGCGTGCCGAGGCCGCATATCGCGCCGACCGCTTCCGCGAGGCGATGACGCTCTACGACGCGTCGCTCGATCGCGACTCGACGTTCGCGCCGGCGGCGCTCGGTCTCGCGCTCGCCGCCGATCGCCTCAACAGCGCCGAGCAGCACGATCGAGCGCTCGCCATCGCGTGGACCTCGCGCGAACGCCTCGGTGCGCGCGACCGCGCCCTCCTTCTCGCCCTGGCGGGGCCGCGCTACCCCGCACCATCGCCCGTCGCGGAGCAGGTCGCCGCGTGGGAGCGCGCGATCGAGCTTGCCCCCGACCGCGCCGAGGCGTGGACCGCGCTCGGCGAGCGCTTCTTCGCCGATGGGGCGCTGCTCGGCATCCGCGATCCGCACGCTCGTGCGGCGACGGCGTTCGGTCGCGCACTGGCACACGACACGACCGACGCACGGGCGCGGCGGCGCCTCGTCGAGATCGCCCTCCGCTCGGGCGACACGGCGACGGCCCGTGCGCTCGTGGACGACGGACAGCCGATGCGCAC
>JALOPO010000285.1 GCA_025453855.1 Gemmatimonadaceae bacterium | reverse complement strand
AGGTTCGTCTCCAGGTAGCCACCGCCACCCACCTCGCCCGCGGCATACTGCGCGTACCCCTCGTCGAACCAGCGCGGCGGAAGCTCGCCGAGTGCCTCGTGCAGCGCGAGGTGCGCGAGCTCGTGGCGCAGCATCACGCGCGGATCACCGGCCGTCGAGCCGGCGGCGCGCCCCTGCACCACCACGCGCGACTGCGACGGGATGGCGACCGCCGCGCCCCACTCGGGGACACCGGGCCCGAGCCAGCGACGGAAGGTGCGCGCGTCGGGCGCGATCATCACCAGCACGCGGGCGCGCGGGCGCGGGAGCCAGGGGAAGCTGTCGCGGGCGATCGCGCCGTCGGCGAGCGACGCGGCGAGGCGCGCGTCGTCGGGGAAGTGCACGATGGTGAAGCGCCCGCGATCGAGGCGCAGCGCCCCACTCGTGGGCTGCCGGGCGTCGCCGTCACCACCGATGCGGGACTGCGCATCCATGCGCAACGGTGGCGCGAAGAGCGCGAGCATCATGCAGAGGAGCAGGGCGCACGCACGCCGTGTGCGCCCCCCGCGCGCCCCGGCCCCGTGCGTCAGCCTGCGCGCGACGGCACGCCGCCCGCATCGAGCACCGCGAGCATCTCGCGACAGCGTGCACTCCACGGATTGAACTTGTTGGCCTCCGCCCCGCCGCGCCACGCCGCACGTGCCTCGTCGTGCCGGCCGGCGCCCCAGTGCGCGTGCCCCGTCTCGTAGCGCGCCTCGACCAGGTTCGGGCCGTACTCGAGCGCCTTGGCGAAGGCCGCGATCGCGTCGTCCCACGCCTCGGCCTCGAGGTGCAGCTGGCCGCTGTAGTACCACGCGTAGAGCAGCGCCTTGCGATCGGTGTCGAGCGCGATGGCCTGCGCGATGTGCGCACGCGCCGCGTCGAAGCGCCGATCGCGCAGGTGCGCATGCCCGGCGACCACGTGCCCGAGTGCGTGCGTGGGATGCGCGGCCAGCACGTCCGTCAGCCGCGCGAGCGCCTCGTCGGAGCGCTCCTGCGCCACCTCGGCCCAGGCGAGCAGGACGCTGGCGTAGGCATCGGCCGGGTTGAGCTCGAGCGCCTTGCGCAGCGCGACTTCGGCGGCCACGTAGTCGCCGACCGCGAGGCGGCTCCAGCCGCGATCGACGAAGGTCGACGCGTTCAGCTCGTCGACGACCTTCGGCTGCCCCGGCATCGGCGTGCTGCGCACGAGCTGCAACCGCTCGCGTCGCGGATCCTCGGCCACCATCGCCGGCGGACGGTCGGCGGGCACGGCGGCCATCGCGATCACCGGCGACGGGGCGACGGCGACGGCCGGCATCGCCACGTCCGGCGACGCGATGGCCACGGTCAGCAGTGGTGTCTCGCGCAGCACGCGCTGCGCCGCCTTCACCAGATCGTCGGGGGCACCGGCGCCGGCGACGGCAGCGCTGCCTGGCGGCGTGGTCGCCACGGCGGGCATGCCGCCGGTGCGCGTCACCACGGCGGCCGGCCGCACCGGCGTCTCGGCCGGCGCGCCGCGCTGCGGCGCGGGATCGACCGAGGGCGGCGCATCGGCGCCCGAGGCCTGCACGGCGCGGAAGCGTCCCTTCCAGCCGTCGACGAGGCCGCGCACGGCGTCCTGCAGCGACTCGAGCAGCAGCGCCTGCTCCTCCACGGTTCGGTGGAGCACGTAGATGCGCTGCTTGAGCGCGGTGGCGTCGGCGCCCTCGTTGTCGAGCTGGCGTGCGAGTTCGGCCGCCCGCGTGCGGAGCGGGGCGAGGAGTTCGTCGCTCATGATGCGCGCTTCATCGCCTCGAGGTTGCCGCGGGCCTGGCGTGCGCCGGGATCGAGTTCGAGCGCACGCTGCCAGCAGCGCTCCGCCTCGGCCGCCTCGCCGCGCTGGAAGCGCAGCTCGCCGAGCTGCACGTAGGTGTCGGGGCCGATGGCGGGATCGATGCGCACCGCCCGAAGATACGCTTCCAGTGCGTCGTCGTAGCGACCGAGCCGGTGCGCGAGGTCGCCGACGGTCTTCTGGAACGGGGCGAGGTTCGCGGCATGCAGCTGGGCGCGCTCGATGGCGGCGCCGGCGGCCGCGACCTGGCCGCGCGCGAGCAGGAGCGCCGCGTAGTTCGCGTGCAGCACCCCCACCGACGGATAGGTGCGGATCCCTTCCTCGAGAAGCGCCTGCGCCCGATCGGCATCGTCGCGCGCGGCCGCCACGAGCGCCGCGATATGGAACCAGACGGCCGGCGCCGCGTCGCCCGCGAAGCGCGTGCGCGCCTTGAGGAGGAGCTGGTCGGCGCGCACCGCGTCGCCGCCGCGATAGGCGTGCATGGCGCGCGACAGCTCCACCTGCGCCGGTGCCTCGGGGAGGAGGCGCGCCGCGCGGTCGAGCAGGCGCGCGGCATCGAGCTCGCGCCCCACCGCCTCGTACGCGAGCGCGAGATGGTGCAGCATGGCCACCGACGCGGCATCGCTGTGCATGAGCGGCTCGAGCCACTCCACCGCCTCGGGCCAGCGCGCCTGCCGCAGCGCGATGACGCCGAGCTGGTGGCGCACCGCGAGGTCGTCGGCACGGCCGGCGAGCGCGGTGCGCAGCTCGCGCTCCGCATCCTCGAGCATTCCGGCGCGCAGCAGCGCGCGGCCGAGGCGCGCCGCCTTGTCCTCGGGCGACTCGAGCGCATCGTGCTCGTCGCTCCCCCCGGCAGGCGCACCGACCTGCACGAGCATTCCCTGCATCGCCATGTCGTAGAGCGAGCGCCCGACGACGAACTCGCTCAGCCCCGAGCGCTCGATCATGCCGCGGATGTCGCGGCGCCCGTCGAGCCACTGCGCCACCTCGGTGACTTCGGCGCCCAGCGACGCGAGGTCGTGCGCGCGCGCGGGATCGAACTCGAAGACGAGATCGAAGGTCGGGAAGCGCTTCTGCACCAGCTGCCACTCGTCGACGCGACGCGCTCCCTCCAGAAGCAGCGACTCGGGATTGATGGCGGCGCTGAGCCCGCGCCCGTCGGGGGTGACGTCGGGCTCGAAGGTGAACGTGCCCTGCGTCCACGTGAAGAGCGAGTAGACCGCCTCCTCCACGAGCACGCGCAGCTCGCGCTGCACCACCTCGCCGCCCACGTAGCCGGCCTGCACGAGTAGCTCGCCCAGGCGCCGCCCGGGCTCCTGCCGCTGGCGCTTGAGCGCGCTGTCGAGCTGCGCCTGCGTGACGTGCCCCTTGCGCACGAGCGCGTCGCCGAGGCGATCGCGCCGGTCGACGATGGCCGCGAAGGTGATCCTGCCCTGCTCGAAGAAGACCGAGCCGAAGCGCGAGCCGTCGACGACGCTCAGGCACCCCGTCTTCTTGCCGAGGGCGAGGAGCTGCAGGACGTCGGGGAAGCTCGCCTCGCGGAGGCTGCCGCGGATGGCCATTACGCGTCGTCCTCCATGAGACGATTGGCGAAGTCGGCCCACCGCTGCACGAAGCGCTCGGGATCGGCCATGAGATGCGTGCTGCCGCCGCGGCGCGACGAGGCGCCATCGAGTTCGACGGCGACGAAGCCGGGGGTGATCGAGGTGCCGGTGCGCGCCGCGGCCTCACGCAGCCGCGTCGCGGCGGCCACCACGTCGGCGGCGCTGCGCGCGGGGCGATCGGCGAGCAGGTCGAGCACGTCGCCGCTCACGCCCGGCGTGGTGCCGGCCAGCGCCTGCGCGTGGAGCGCGCGGCGCATCGCGCGATCGGGCGAGTGCAGCTCGACGACGAGCCCCTGCGCGAAGCGCGACCGCAGCCGCTCCTCGAGCGC
>JALOPO010000284.1 GCA_025453855.1 Gemmatimonadaceae bacterium | reverse complement strand
CTCTACAGCGACGTGCGCCGCCTCGTGACGCGCATCGACAGCGTGACCGCCGACTTCAAGGCCAACCCGCGGCGCTACATCAAGCTGTCGATCTTCTGAGCCTCTCGCGGTGCCTCGCGGTGCCAGGCACCTCTGTCCCCCGCAGGCACCTCTGTCCCCGCCCGGCCTGTCTTCCGCGGGCCGAAGCCTCCGGGGACAGAGGTGCCTGGCACCGGGGCGCCTCGCACCGCGGCACCGGGGACCGAGGGGGACAGAGGTGCCTGGGGCACCGGGGCGCCTCGCACCGCGGCACCGGGGACCGAGGGGGACAGAGGTGCCTGGCACCGGGGCGGGCGCGGACTGTGCGCCGGCGCACCACACGGCGAGCTTCCACGCGTGTACCGCCACTGCATCCACTGCCACGCGGACCTCGGTGACAACGAGGTGATCGAGCGGCTCCCCATCGGCCGACGCATCGCCTTCGACGGCGCGCGCGGGCGGCTGTGGGTCGTGTGCATGCGCTGCGCGCGCTGGAACCTCGTGCCGTTCGAGTCGCGCTGGGAAGCGCTCGAGGCGTGCGAACGCGCCTTCCGCGACACCCCGCTCCGCCGCAGCACCGACAACATCGGCCTCGCCCGGCTCCGCGAGGGGCTCGAGCTGGTGCGCATCGGCGCGCCGATCCGCCCCGAGTTCGCGGCCTGGCGCTACGCGCGCGCGTACGCCATGCGCCACCTGCGCGGCGAGGTGCTGCGATGGGCGGGCGTGGCCACCGGGGTCGCGGCGGGCATCGGCATGCTCGCCACGGGCTCCGCCTGGGTGTTCGGCTGGAACGCGCTCGTGGCGACGGCGCGTGGCGCCGAGCGCGATGGCGAGGCGCCCCCCGACGCGCGCCCGTGGGACGCCTGGCGCCACGCCGCGACGCTCCGCGACCCCGACAGCGGCGTCTTCGTCCGCCTCTCGCGTCGCGACATGCTCGAGGCGCGCTACTTCCTCGATCGCGACGACGTCGTGCGCGTGACGCTCGAGGGGACCCGACGCGGACGCGACGGGGGGCCGGTGCGGAACCCGCTCCGTCTCACCGGCGACCACGCCACCGCCGCCCTCCGCCGCGCACTGCCGGTCGTCAACGGCAGCACCGGCTCGCAGACGACGCTCGGCGCCGCCCTCACGATCTGCGAGGCCTACCGCGACGCGCGCACGCTCATGCAGCGCCTCGCCGACCGGCGCCCGTCGAAACGCGCCGCCGTGCGCCCGATCGTCGATCGCTGGTCACCGCTCGCGTCCGACGACGACGAGGATGCCGCGCCCCCCGATCCCACGCGCCTCACCACGCTCAGCGCGCCACGCCGCCTCGCACTCGAGATCGCGCTCCACGAGGGCGACGAGCAGCGCTGGCTCGACGGCGAGCTCCTCGCGCTCGAGGAGACGTGGCGCGAGGCCGAGGAGGTCGCGGTCATCGCCGATCGACTCCTGCTCCCCGATGCCGTCGTGCAGGCGGTGGCGCGCATGCGAGCCGGCATGAACACGGGCGACGCGCCGCGCACCCCGCGCTGACGGGCGCCTCGCGCAGCGCGCCGCGCCATGCAGCCGGCAGCTGTCACGCCCGACGTCGCCATGCAAGCGACCCCGGCCATGATCCGTCGCATCGCCCGCGCACGTGACCGCGGCGTGGGCGCGATGCCCGCGCATGCATCCGAACGATGCATGCACCGCCAGTTCCCGCCCTCGCCACGCATGGCTACGATCGGGTAACCCCCTATGCCATCACCGACGGGGGCACTCCCACCACCCACCGGAGCTGCAGCACATGAGTGAATTCCGCGCCTTCCTCAAGGAGTACGGCGTCATCGGCCTCGCCCTCGGCGTGATCATCGGCGGCAAGGCCGGCGACCTCGTCAAGTCGATCGCCGACGGCATCCTGATGCCGATCGTCGGCCTCGCGATCCCGAGCGGCGAGTGGCAGAAGATCGCGATCCCGCTCAAGGCCGGCGCCCCGCCGGAAAGCGGGCTCCAGATCGGCGCCGTGCTCGCCGCGCTCCTCAACTTCGTCATCGTCGCCTATTTCGTCTTCTGGGTCTCGAAGAAGCTCCTCAGGGAAGAGAAGGTCGCGAAGAAGTGAGCGCGCCGGGCGGGCGCGCGTCGCACGCGGCGCGCCCCGGCCCGATGCACGACGCGCCCCGTCGCCACGCGTGGTGGCGACGGGGCGCGTCGTGTCGTGTGTCGGTCACCCGGCGCGGCGCAGGCGTCGTGCCGGCGTCACCGCCCCGGCGGCGCGGTGCCGTCCCGGCAGCGTGAAGCGCGACACCACCTCCTGCATGCGCGCCGCCTGCGAGGCGAGCGACGTCGCGGCCGCACTCGACTCCTCGGCCGTCGCCGCCATCTCGTTGGTCGCCGACGTGACCACGCCGAGTGCCTGGATGGCGTCGCCCATGCCGCGACGCTGCGCGGTGCTGGCCTCGTTCACCTGCCCGGCCAGTTCACGCACGGCGCCGGCGTGCGTCGCGATCTCGCCGAGCGCCGCACTCACCGCGGCCGCCTCGCGCACCCCCTCGTCGCTGTTGGCGACGACCAGCTCGATGCGACCGCCGGCGTCCTTCGCCGCCGCCGCCGCCCGACTGGCCAGCGCACGCACCTCCTCGGCCACCACCGCGAAGCCACGTCCCGCGTCGCCGGCCCGTGCGCTCTCCACCGCGGCGTTGAGCGCGAGCAGGTTGGTCTGGAAGGCGATCTCGTCGATCGTGCGCGCGATCGCCGCCGTCCCTTCCGCCGCCTTCCGGATGCGATCCATGACCGCATTGAGCGCCGCGGTCCGCTCGCGCCCCGTGGTCGTGGCATCGCTCGCCGCGGTCGCGACGCGATGCGCCTCGCCCGCCGCCTGCACGTTGCGGTCGCTCCCGCTGCTCGCGGCGTGCACGATCGTCGAGACCGTGTCCACGCTCGACGCCTGCGTGACGCTGCGCTCCGCCAGGTTGCGTGCGCTGCCGGCGATCTGCTCCGACGCCGCGGCCACCGTGCTCCCCGCATCCGAGACCTCGTCGAGCGACGCGGCGAGCGCACCGATCGCATGGTGCCAGCTCTGCTGCAGCGTGGCGAAGGCGCCGCGGCAGTCGGCATCGACCGTCGCCGTCAGGTCGCCCTGCTCGAGGCGCGCGAGCGCATCGCGCAGCGCGTCGATCGGCGTCGCCACCGCGACCAGCGCGCGGTTGAGCGTCCCCACGAGGGCGCCGTAGTCACCGGCGTGCGCCGACGTGTCGGCGCGCTCGTCGAGTGCCCCCGCCTCGCAGGCGGCAGCCAGTCGCTGCGCGTCGGCCACCACGCGCTGCACCGCGGTGCGCGCCTCGTTGTACGCGCCCACCGACGCCTGCAGGTCGCCGAGGATCTCGTCGAGCGACTGCGCGAGCACCGAGAGTTCGTCGTCGCCGACGCGGTTCGTCGGCTTCGTGGCGGGCGTGACGGCCACGCTCGTGTCGCCGGCGGCGAGCGCCGTCATCCCCCCGCGCAGCCCGCGCACGCAGATCGTGCGCAGCGAATGCACCTGCGCGCCCATCGCCTGCACGCGATCGAGGACGCGTCGCCCCACGGCGCGCTGGAGCAGCCAGAGCGCGACCATGCCGCAGGCGGCGAGCAGCACCACCGCGATGCCGGTCGCGATCGTGGTGCGCTCGGCCGCGGCGGCGGCCGATGCGGCCTGCGACGCGCCAGTCGCCATGGCGCTGTCGATCGTCGCCCCGAAGGCCACGACGCGCGCGCGCCACGGGCCGTCCATGAAGGCGAGCGCGGTCACGCGATCGCCCGCGGCGTGATGACCGAGGTAGGTGTCGAGCGAGCTGCGGTAACCGTCGAGCTGCGCGCGCGAGGCGCGCACGCGCACCGCGAGCGTGGAGTCGAGCGGCATCGCCTCGGCGTCACGCAACAGGGTGTCGACGCGCTGTGCGGCGGCGCGCAGCCGCGCGACCATGTCGGCCGAGCGCGCCGCATCGCCCTCGAACAGGTAGAGGTCGCGCGCGAGGACACGCACGTCGGCGACGGCGCCGCGGGCCTGGTCGAGGACGACCATGG
>JALOPO010000283.1 GCA_025453855.1 Gemmatimonadaceae bacterium | reverse complement strand
CATCCAGATCAACACGAAGGACATCCTGTTCATCTGCGGCGGGGCGTTCGACGGGCTGGAGAAGATCATCGAGACGCGCGTCGGCAAGCAGCGCATCGGCTTCGAGTCGGGCGACGCGGCGGCGGCCCAGCGCCACCCCAAGCGCCCGTTCGACGAGGTCGAGCCGGACGACCTGCTCCGCTTCGGGATCATCCCCGAGCTCGTCGGCCGCCTCCCGGTGGCGGTGCCGCTCGAGGCGCTCGACGAGGAGTCGCTGGTCAAGATCCTGCGCGAGCCGAAGAACGCGCTCGTCAAGCAGTACCAGAAGCTCTTCGCGCTCGAGGAGGTCAAGCTCGACTTCGAGGAGACGGCGCTCAAGGCGGTGGCGCGCAAGGCGCTCAAGCGCGGCACCGGCGCGCGCGGGCTGCGCGCGATCCTCGAGGGGATGCTCACCGACGTGATGTTCGACCTCCCGAGCCGCGAGGACGTCACCGAGGTGCGCGTCATCGAGAGCTGCGTCACGCACGGCGCCCCGCCCCTTCTCGAGATCTCGCCGGCGCGGCGGAAGAAGGAAGCCTGAACGCCGCCACGCGCCCCCGCCGCGGCGAGGGCGCCGCACCCCTCGAGCGGCTCCCCGTGCTGCCGCTCCGCGACGTCGTCGTCTTCCCGCACGTCGTGATGCCGCTCGTGGTCGGGCGCGCCGCCTCGCTGGCCGCGCTCGAGCAGGCCACCGATGGCGACCAGCGCGTCCTGCTCGTGGCGCAGCGGCGCCCCGACACCGAGGAGCCGCGCGGCCCCGACCTGCACCGCACCGGCGTGGTGGCGCGCGTCCATCAGCTCGCGCGCACACCGCAGGGGAACGCGCGCGTCCTCCTCGAGGGCGTGGAGCGCGTGCGCGTCACGCGCTACGCGACCGCGGGCGAGGCGATGCAGGCCTCGGTCACGCCCTACCCGTTCGAGACGCTCGGCTCGGCCCCCGATGCGCAGCTCGCGGCGCGGCGCGCCGGCGCGGCGTTCGAGGAGTACGTGTCGCTGCACCGCCGCCTCCCGCCCGAGGTGCTGCAGCTCGTGCAGGGGACCGACGATGCCGAGCGGCAGGCGTGCGCGATCGCGGCGCACGTCACGATCGGCGTGGAGGCGCGGCAGCAGCTGCTCGAGGCGCCGTCGCTGGAGGCGCTCTTCGACGCGCTGGCGCGCACCATCGCCGGCGAGGTGGAGCTGCTGCGTCTCGAGCGGAAGATCGAGGACGACGTGCGCGGCTCCCTCTTCCGCAACCAGCGCGAGTTCTTCCTGCAGGAGCAGCTGCGCGCGATCCATCGCGAGCTCGGGAACGACGACGGCGACGAGACCGCCGAGCTCGAGGCGCAGCTGGCCGCGGCGCAGCTCCCCGACGCGGTGCTGCAGCGCGCGCGCCGCGAGGTGCGGCGGCTGCGCAAGATGCAGGCGATGAGCCCCGAGGCGACGGTCGCGCGCGGCTTCCTCGACTGGGTGCTCGCGCTCCCGTGGCACCAGCGCACCGACGACACGCTCGACGTGGCGCATGCGCGCACCGTGCTCGATGCCGATCACTTCGGCCTCGAGGAGGTCAAGGAACGCATCCTCGACCACATCGCGGTGCTGGAGCAGGTCGGCAGGCTGCAGGGACCGGTACTCTGCCTCGCCGGACCGCCGGGCGTGGGCAAGACGTCGCTGGCGCGGTCGATCGCGCGCGCCCTCCGCCGCAAGTTCGTGCGCATGTCGCTGGGCGGCGTGCGCGACGAGGCCGAGATCCGCGGGCACCGTCGCACCTACATCGGCGCGATGCCGGGGCGCATCATCCAGGCGATGCGCAAGGCGGGGAGCGTGAACCCCGTCATCCTGCTCGACGAGATCGACAAGCTCGGCCACGACTGGCGCGGCGACCCGAGCGCGGCGCTGCTCGAGGTGCTCGACCCGGAGCAGAACGCGGCCTTCAGCGACCACTTCCTGGAGGTCGACTACGACCTCTCGCAGGTGATGTTCGTGACGACCGCGAACTCGCTGAGCGGGATCCCCGAGCCGCTGCGCGACCGGATGGAGATCATCCGCCTCCCGGGCTACCTCGATCACGAGAAGCTGGCCATCGCCGAGCGGTGGCTCGTGCCGCGCACGCTCGAGGCGGTGGGCGTGGCGCCGGCCGACGTGACGTGGGAGGCGGGCGCGCTCGCGGCGGTGCTGCGCGGCTGGACGCGCGAGGCCGGCGTGCGCGAACTCGAGCGTCGGCTGTCGCGCGTGGCGCGCAAGCTCGCGCGCCGCCGCGCCGAGGGGGGCGCCGATGCGCGCCGCCTCGCGGTGCGCATCGAGGAGCTGCCGATGCTGCTCGGGCCGCGCCCCTTCGATCCGGACGACACGTCGCTCGACGACAAGGTCGGCGTGGCGACCGGGCTCGCCTACACCACGGTGGGTGGCGAGACGATGGAGATCGAGGTCAGCGTGAGCGACGGCAAGGGGCGGCTGCAGCTCACCGGGACGCTCGGCGACGTGATGAAGGAGTCGGCGACGGCGGCGCTCAGCTTCGCGCGGGCGCGCGCGGCGGTGCTCGGCATCGCGGTCGACTTCCATCGCACGACCGACGTGCACATCCACATGCCGGCCGGTGCGACGCCCAAGGACGGACCGAGCGCCGGGATCGCGATCGCGACCGCGCTGGTGAGCGCGTTGACGGGCACGCCGGTGCGCGGCGACGTGGCGATGACGGGCGAGATCACGCTGCGTGGACGCGTGCTGGCGATCGGCGGGCTGAAGGAGAAGGCGGTGGGCGCGCATCGTGCGGGGATCACGCACGTGCTGGTGCCCAGGGCGAACGAGCGCGAGCTCGACGAGCTCCCCGCCGACGTGCGGGCGGCGATCACGTTCCATCCGGTGTCGACGATGGACGAGGTGCTCGCGCTCGGCCTGCGCGCGCCGACGCGCGAGCGCGGGCCGATCGTCGCGCCGCCGACGCCGCCGCGGCGTCCGTCGCGCGGGACGCGGCCGGCTGCGGTCCCGACGCCGGTGCGTGCGCCGGGCGCGGAGGTGCGCGTGCCGCAGGCACGGCGGTCACGCCCGCTGGCGCCATGAGCGGCGACGCCGCGTTCGAGGCGGAGCCCGTGACCGACGAGCCGACGCCGCCGGTCGGGGGCGATGCGATCGGGGACGCGACGGGGTCCGCGGGCACGGGTGCGACGCGCGATCCGATGGTGATCCGGTCGCTCTCGTTCTCGGGACCGATGGCCTCGCCGGGCGGCTGGCGTCCCACCCCCGAGCTGCCGGAGGTGGCGTTCGCGGGGCGCAGCAACGTGGGCAAGAGCTCGCTGCTGAACGCGCTGGTGCGTCGCAAGGCGTTCGCGCGCGTGAGCAAGACGCCGGGTCGCACGCGGGAGATCAACTTCTTCCGCATCAACGACGCGTTCATGCTCGTCGACCTCCCCGGCTACGGCTACGCGAAGATCAGCAAGGAGCGCAAGGCGACGTGGAAGCCGCTCATCGAGGGCTACCTGCGCCGCAGCCCGACGCTGCGCGGCGTGGTGCTGCTGCTCGACATCCGCCACGATCCCACCGACGACGATCGCCAGATGCTCGACTTCCTGGCCGAGATCGAGGTGCCGACACTGGTGGCGCTGACGAAGGTCGACAAGCTCGGCGCCGGCACACGCGCGAAGCGCGTGGCCGAGCTGTGCGAGACGATCGGGCTCGATCCGTCGCAGGTGATCCCGTTCAGCGCGCACGCGCACCTGGGGCGCGACGAGCTGGCGGAGGCGGTGATGGAGCTGATCGCGCTGCCGCCGTTCCGGGAGCTGCCGATGCCGG
>JALOPO010000282.1 GCA_025453855.1 Gemmatimonadaceae bacterium | reverse complement strand
GAAGGCCGAGAAGATGCGCGGCATCACGTGCGGCTCGATGCCGATGCCGGTGTCGCGCACGTCGACCACGACCACGTCCTCCACGCAGCGGCTGCGCACGGTGACGCGCCCGCCCGCGGGCGTGAACTTGACCGCGTTGCGCAGGAGGTTCCAGAGCACCTGGTGGAGCCGCGCCGCGTCGCCGCGCACCTGGCACTGCAGCGCGTCGAGCGAGACGTCGACGGTGATGTCGCGTGCGGCCGCATCGGGCTGCACCATCTGCACCACCTGGCGCGTGGTCTCGGCGAGGTCCACCGGCGCGAGGTGCAGCTCGAGCTTGCCGCGCGCGATGCGCGTGAGGTCGAGCAGGTCGTCGATGAGCTTGACCTCGAGCTCCACGTTGCGCTTGATGGTCGCCACGTGGTCGCGGAGCGCCTCGGGGAGGAGCCCGCTGCGCAGGAGCATCGAGGTGACGAGGAGGACCGGGGCGAGCGGCGTGCGCAGCTCGTGGCTGAGCACCGCCAGGAACTGGTCCTTGGCGGTGTTCGCGGCCTGCGCCTCGCGCAGCGCCGCCTCGGCGCGCTGCTCGCTGGCGCGGGCCTGCAGCTCGCTCGCGCGCAGCGCCTCGTCGGCGCGGCGGCGTTCGGTGACGTCGTAGTTGATGCCGATGGCCCGCACCGGCACGCCCGTCTGCGCGTCGGCCTCGATGACGCCGCGCCCCACCAGCCACCGCTCGCTCCCGTCGGGATGCACGACGCGGAACTCCGCCGCGTAGGCACCCCCGTGGTGCTCGACCGCCTCGGTGACGCGGTTGCGCACCGCATCGCGGTCGTCGGGGTGGATGAGCGCGAGGAAGGCATCGAGCGAGCAGACGGTGGTGCCGGCGGGGAGGCCGAGGAGCGCCGCCTCGGCGGCATCGATGTGCGCGAGCCCGCTGCGGAAGTCGAGATCCCAGCGCCCCATCCCCACGGCGCCGAGCGCGATCGCAAGGCGTCGCTCGGTGTCGCCGAGCCGCTCGCGGGTCTCGGCCTGCGCGGAGACGTCGATGGCGCAGCCGAGGACGTGGGTGACGCTCCCGCCGTCGTCGCGCAGGACGCGCATGTACTCCCAGACCTGCACCCAGCGCCCGTCGCGGTGGCGCACGCGGTACTGCAGCGCATCGGTGTCGGCGCGCCCCTCGGCGAGCGTCGTACAGCGCGCGATCGCCTCGGCGCGGTCATCGGGATGGATCAGCCCCTGCCACCAGCGGGGCGTCGAGGGCACCTCGTCGTGGCGCCAGCCGACGAGCTGCAGCAGCCCCTCGCTCCGCGTGACGCTGTCGCCGCGCACGTCCCACTCGAAGACGATGCCGTTGATGGCGGCGAGGGCAATCATGAGGCGCCGCGCGCTGGTCTGCGCCTCGGCCTCGCTGGCGGCGAGCGCGGCCTGCATGGCGCGCTGGGCGGTGATGTCGATCGTGCAGCCGACGAGGCCGCGCAGGCGCCCCTCGTCGTCGCGCAGGATCCGCATGTGGTCCCAGACCCAGACCCAGTAGCCATCGCGATGCCGCACGCGATACTGCGCATCGGCGTGGTCGAGGCCGCGCGACAGGATCTCGTCGCCGCGTGCGCGCGCGGCGGGCAGGTCGTCCGGGTGGATGCGCGAGTGCCACCACCCGGCGTCGACCGGGACCTCGTGCGGAGCGAAGCCGAGCAGGCGCTGCAGGCCATCGGTGCGATGCACCCGGTTGGCGCCGATGTCCCACTCGTAGATGATGCCGTTGAGCGCCGCCAGCGCGACGCGCGTGCGCCGCTCCACCTGCGCGGCCAGCTCCTGCCGTTCGCGCACCTCGGTGATGTCGGTGACCGACCCCACACCGCGCCGCGGCGCTCCACTCACCGGATCGTAGGTGAGCTCGGCGCGCGTGCGCACCCACCGGAGCGCGCCATCGGCGGGGCGGTGGATGCGGAGCTCGTGGTCGAGGAGCGGGGCGCGCGCCGCGATCGCCGCCTGCAAGGCGGCATCGGCGGCCGCACGATCGTCGGGATGGACGAGCGCCGACCACGTCGCCTGCGTCGCCTCGGCGTGTGGCGGCAGCCCGTAGATCGCACGCAGCGCGTCGCTCCACCACGTCTCCATGGTGCGCATGTCGGTGTCGAAGATCCCCACGCTCCCGGCGCGCTGCGCGAGCTCGAGCCGCTCATGGTAGGCGCGCGCCGTGTCGGCGGCCTGCGCCTCGGCGGTGACGTCGAGCGCGACGCCGGCCACCGGCCACTTGCCGCCATCGGGACGCCGTCGCCCGACCACGCGGATCGTGCGCGCCGGGCGATCGGCGGTGGGGCGCAGTCGCCAGCGCACGTCCACCGGGTCGCCCTGATCGCGCGTGGCCTGCGCGACGGTGCGCACGAGGAGGTGGTCGACCGGCTCGATGACGGCGAGGAGCTCGCGCGACGTGACCATCGTGCGCGGCGGGAGGCCGAGCAGCGCCCCGATCGACTCGTCGAACCAGACCAGCTCCAGCGACTCGTGCAACAGCCACTCGCCGATCCCGATGACCGCGCTCGCGCTCGCGAGCCCCGTGCCCGGCACGAGCAGCGGTGGCGGGACCGGCGTGGTGGCGAGTGGCGTGACCGCTGGTGGCGCGCCGGTCGGGAACGACTGCTGCTGCGACACGCCGGAGGGTGAAGGGGTGAGCCATCGGACCCGGACGGGACCGCCACGGGCGGCACGAGAGCCGACGCGCCGCGCCGCCGGACATTGCATGCGGCGGGCGAGCGCGACCATCGGGCGCGACCCGATAGCGTTCGGCGACGTGGTCGCATGCCCTGCATGCGGCACGGCCACTATCGTGGGCGGTGCGTGCACCGGCCGTGCCGTGCCGTCCTCCCTCACCTCCCCATGCGCCGTCTCCGCCCCACGCGCCGGCTCCTGCTGCGCACGCTCGCCGCCATCGTCACGCTCGTCGTCATCACGATCGCCGCCACGCGCACGGGGCGCTACCTGGTGCGCGCCGCCTGGGAGGAAGGGCGGCTCCTCGCGCGGCGGCGCCCGATCCGCGAGATGCTCGCCGACGACGCGGTGCCCGAGGCGACGCGCGCCAAGCTGCGCGTGGTGCTCGATGCGCGCCGCTTCGCGCTCGACTCGCTCGGCCTGCGCGCGGGGGGCGAGTTCACGACCTTCTCGCGCCTCGATCGCGACACGCTGGTGCTCGTGCTCAGCGCCGCCTACCGCGACTCGCTCGCCTTCCGCACCTGGTGGTTCCCGGTGGTGGGGGCGGTGCCGTACAAGGGGTATTTCGACTTCGCGGAGGCGCGCCGCGACTCGCTGCGCACCGATGCCGACGGCTACGACGCGGTGCTGCGCCCCGCCTCGGCCTTCAGCACGCTCGGCTGGTTCGACGATCCGCTCGTGCCGACGACGCTGGCGCTCGACTCCCTGGCGCTGGCCGAGACGGTGATCCACGAGCTGGTGCACACGACGTACTACGCGCCGGGGGAGGCGGTCTTCAACGAGAGCCTCGCGAACTTCGCGGGGACGCGCGGCGCGGAGCGCTTCTTCCGTGCACGCGGCCAGCAGCGTGCGGCAGACGAAGTGGCGCGTCGCTGGCGGACGGAGCTCGTGCTCGGCGCCTTCTGGGAAGGGCTGCACGCCTCGCTCGACTCGGCCTTCCGCGCCCATCCGGGCGATCGCGCCGCGCGCCTCGCCGCGCGCCGCGTGCTGCTCGATTCGGCGCTGGTGCGGCTGCGCGGCCCGGTCGCGCAGGTGGCCGACCTCGACCCCGCCCGCCTCGCCCGCATCCGCCTCAACACCGCGAGCGTCCTCTCCGGTCGCCT
>JALOPO010000281.1 GCA_025453855.1 Gemmatimonadaceae bacterium | reverse complement strand
AGCGTCGCCATCGCCGCGCGCCACTCGATCAGCCGCGAGACCGGCACCACGAAGCGGCCGAGCATCCACGCGTCGCGCGAGGCGCGGTACTGCGCATGGTTGGCCACCGCGGTCGGCATGTCGAGCGACGCGGGCGGGAAGAGCCCGGCATAGTCGACGACGCCCGCGGCCAGCGCCTCCAGGGCGCGCCCCGCGTGGCGCGACATCGCAGGCGCATCGACGATCGGTGAGGTGGCCATGGGCCTCATCGCGAGGGCTGCCGCCGCTCCCGCGCGACGCACCGCGCACCACGCGGCACCACGGCGGGAGCGCGCCCGGTCGTCAGCCGATGGTCTCGGCGCGGACGGCGCGGTACGCGTCGGCCGCGTGCCGCATCGCGAGCAGCGCCGACGCCTCGAGCTCCGCGTCGAGCTGCAGCTCGCCGAGCGCCGCCACCTCGCCGCTGTGGCGCGCGCTCCCCTCGGAGCCGTCGGCCGAGGAGTGGCGACGCGAGTACTCGCGCGCCGCCATCCAGACCGCGTTCGCCTTCTTCCACCACAGCTCGTCGGCACCGTCCGGCTTGAGGCGGGCGGCGCTCTTCTCGTAGCTCTCGACCATCGTCGCGAGCGCCCTGTCGGCCTGCGTGGCCGCCTCGCGCGCGAGCTTCTTCTCCGTCTGCCCGCAGTCGAGCGCGTTCAGTCGCGCGCAGCGGTCCTGCTGGCGGATGCACTCGATCGCCATGCGCGTCAGCCCGTCGGCCTTGGCACGCAGGAGTTCGATGGTGGTGACGGCCGGATCGATGGTCGGCGTCTCGATGGTGATGCGCGAGGTCATGGCGATGCGGGCACTCGGTGGGTGGAGCCGAAAGCTAGCGGGCGGGGGAGCACGACACGCTAGGGGGCCGCACCGAACGACACGCGACGCGGACCGTCGCGCGTCGTGGCTCAGCCGTTCGCCTGCGCCTTGAGCTCCGCCAGCAGCGCGAGCGCCTGCAACGGCGTCATCGCATCCGGCTCGAGCGTGCGCAGTCGCGCGAGCACCGCATGCTCCGCCGGCGCGACGGCCGTCGGCGCATCGAGCGCCAGCTCCACTTGCGCGGCATCACGTGTCGCACGGCGGCGCGTGCGCCCGCCACCGTGCTCGGCCTCGAGCGTCGCCAGCACCTCGCGCGCGCGACGCAGCACGTCGGGCGGGAGCCCCGCCAGCCGCCCCACCTCGATGCCGTAGCTGCGGCTCGCCCCGCCCGGCACGAGGCGGTGGAGGAAGAGCACCTCGTCGCCCACCTCGCGCACGTCCACCGTCCAGTTGCGCGCCGCCGCCAGCCGATCGGCGAGCTGCGTGAGCTCGTGGTAGTGCGTGGCGAAGATCGCCTTGCACCCGATGCGGTCGTGCAGGTGCTCGGTCACGCTCCAGGCGATGCTCACGCCGTCGAAGGTGCTCGTCCCGCGCCCGATCTCGTCGAGCAGCACGAGCGAGCGCGACGTCGCGGTGTGCAGGATCGCGCTCGTCTCGCTCATCTCGACCATGAACGTGCTCTGCCCGCGCGCCAGGTTGTCGCTCGCGCCGACGCGCGTGAAGATGCGGTCGACCATCCCCATGCGCACCGCCCGCGCCGGGACGAAGCTCCCCACCTGCGCCATGAGCGCGATCAGCCCGACCTGGCGCAGCACCGTGCTCTTGCCGGCCATGTTCGGCCCCGTGAGCACCACCACGCGCGCCTCGTCCGCGAGCGTCACGTCGTTGGGGATGAAGCGGTCGCGCGGCATCATCCGCTCCACGACCGGGTGCCGTCCCCCCTCGATCACGAGCGCCGTGGAGTCGTCGAGCACCGGGCGCACGTACTGCTCGCGTACCGCGCCGTCGGCGAGCGCGGCGAGCACGTCGAGCTCGGCCACCGCCTTCGCCGCCTGCTGCAGCCGCGCCGTCGATTCCGCCGCGCGCCGCCGGCACGCCTCGAAGAGCTCGCGCTCGCGCCCGTCGATCCGCTCCGATGCACCGAGCACCTTGGCCTCGAACTCCTTGAGCGCCGGCGTCACGTAGCGCTCGCCGTTCGAGATCGTCTGCCGGCGCTGGTAGTCGTCGGGAACGAGGTGCCGGTTCGCGTTCGTGACCTCGATGTAGTAGCCGAACACCTTGTTGAAGCCGACCTTGAGGCTCGCGATCCCGCTCCGCTCGCGCTCGCGCGCCTGCAGCTCGGCGATCGCGTCGCGGCCGCCGTCGCGGAGCGTGCGCAGCTCGTCGAGCTCCGGGTCCGTGCCGGGCGCGATCGTCGGCTCGTCGCCGATCATCAGCGGCGGGCGCTCGACGAGCGTCGCGCACACGTCGGCGCACACGTGCGGCACGTCGTCCCATGCGTCGAGGATCGCCGAGAGTCGCCCCGCCCCCGTGCCGGGAAGCACGCCGCCGGCGACCAGCGACTCGAGCCGCTCGCGCACCTGCGGGAGCCGCGCCAGCGAGTCGCCGAGTGCGCGCAGCTCGCGCG
Source organism: Gemmatimonadaceae bacterium (assembly GCA_025453855.1). GTDB lineage: Bacteria > Gemmatimonadota > Gemmatimonadetes > Gemmatimonadales > Gemmatimonadaceae > JALOPO01. The sequence goes on along the minus strand of JALOPO010000281.1, from coordinate 1,334 downwards.
GCGTGGCCCGCGACGCGGCCACCTTGCCGGCCAGGCGCTCGAGATCGCGCACGCCGTCGAGCGCCTCGCGCAGCGCCGCACGCGCCACGCCGTCGCCGGCGAGCACCTCCACCGCATCGTGCCGCGCCTCCACCGCCGCGCGCTCGAGGAGCGGCGCGAGGAGCCACTGGCGCAACAGCCGCGCCCCCATCGGCGTCTGCGTGCGATCGAGCACCTCGAGCAGCGTGCCGTCGGTGCCGCCGCCGCGCAGGCTCTCGACGAGCTCCAGGTTGCGGCGCGTCATCTCGTCGAGCGGCATGACGCCGTCGCGCGGCTCGAGCACCGGACGCGCGAGGTGCGGCACGCCGCCGGGCTGCAGTTCGCGCAGGTAGCGGAGCAGCCCGCCCGCGGCGGCGAGCGCCGGCGCGCTGTCGGCGTGCAGCGCGAACCCCGCCAGGTCGTGCACGCCGAAGCGGCGCGTGAGCTCCTCGCCCGCATCGCGTGCGTCGAACTCCCACCCCTCGCGCTCGGTGACGAGCACGCCCTCGAGCGACGACGGGCGCGCCGCGCCGGCGATCACCACCAGTTCGCGCGGGGCGAGTCGCGCGAGCAGCGGCGCGAGCTCCGCCGGCGTGCGCACCGCGAGGCGGAACTCCCCCGTCGAGAGATCGATCGCCGCCACGCCGACCTGCGCCGCCTGCGCATCGGTCACCGCGCAGAGGAAGTTGTTGCGCGCGCCGTCGAGCAGGTCGTCGGCGAACGCCGCGCCCGGCGTGACCGTCTCGATCACGGCGCGCTTCACGATCCCCTTGGCGAGCTTCGGGTCCTCGACCTGCTCGCAGATCGCGACGCGGAAGCCCTGCTGCACCAGCTTGCGGATGTAGTCCTGCGCGGCGCGCACCGGGACGCCGGCCAGCGGGACCTCGCTCGCGCCGCCGTTGTTGCGGCTCGTGAGCGTCAGGCCGAGGGCGCGCGCGCCGATCACCGCGTCGTCGGCGAACATCTCGTAGAAGTCGCCCATGCGGAAGAGCAGGATCGCGTCGCGGTGCTGCGCCTTCACCTCGCGATACTGCTGCATGAGCGGCGTCTCCGCCGTCGTGCTCACGGCGCGCCGCCGTAGCCGACCACGATCGCGGCCTGCCCCGGCGTGCGCCATCCCTGCGCCGCGATCTCGGCCTCCGCGCGCGACGGGTAGCGCCCCGCGCGCACGCGGAACGGCGCGACCTCGCCCTCCACGCGCGCCGGGATCCCGCGCGCCCGCAGCTGCGCGACGAAGCCCTGCGCGCCGACCTTCGTGTTGTAGGCCGCGAACTGCACCGCGTACCCCGCCCCACTCGGCGCAGCCGTCACCGGCG
>JALOPO010000280.1 GCA_025453855.1 Gemmatimonadaceae bacterium | reverse complement strand
GCGTACCGCCACCACGCGGTCGCGCGTGGCACGCATCGCGACCAGGACGATGCCGGTGGCGACCGCCGCCGCCGCCACGAACGCCAGCCCGGCGATGCGCATCGCGCGCGCGTCCGCCGCGCCCGCGCTCGAGTCGCGTGCGGTCGGCGCGGTGGCCACGCGGGGCCGCGTCATGGCGTCGGCTCCGCCAGATACGGGAACGTGGTCAGGAACGGCTTGTCGTTCGCGTTCACGTTGTCGCTCGCCAGCTGCGGCGAGACGTTCTGGTTGCTGAGCAGCGTGCCGAAGATCGCGGCCAGGCCGGCGTCGACGACATCCTCGGGGAGGCGCCGGCCGCCGTAGCCGTCGGCGAGCGCCCAGGTGAGCCAGCCGGCAGTGTTCGGCGCACGGTTGGTCTGCACGATGAGCATGTCGGGGAGGAGCACCGTCGCGAGCGTGTTCTGCACGGTGGCGTTGCGGCCGCCGACAGGCGCTCGATCTGCGTGTAGGTGCGATCGAAGGCGCTCGGCGGGAAGACGTCGGGGCCCGTCGTGTCGTCGTCGCCGCAGGCGGCGAGCGCGAGGGCGGCGGTGGCGAGGGCGAGGATGGCGCGGGTGCGGCGCATGGGAGCTCCGTCGCTCAGCGGCTGATGGTGGCCCACACGCCAAGGCGCGGCGTGCCGCCCTGCGTGAGGAGTGCGGTGGGAAGCTCGACGACGAAGGCGAGCGCGTTGAAGCCGCGGAGGAAGTCCACCGCCTGGCCGGCGGGGCGCCACGCGGTGGCGGTCGGCGTCTCGGGAAGACGCGAGAGCGCGCCGGAGACGGGCTTGCGGTCGGGGATGATGCGGAAGAACTGCTCGAGATCGATGAAGAACGGGTCGTCGCGCAGGCCGGCGAAGAGCTGCACGCCGTTGTCGCCGGTGAGCACGCGGTTGATCGGGCCGCGCAGCACGGGCGCGCCCGGCACGAGGCGCGTCCGGATGCCGGTGACCGCAGGTGCGACCGGCCCGCGCAGCTCGACTTGCTGCGCGGTGCCCTCGCCGCGCACCGTGAACTGCAGCACGCGATCCTCGACGCCGTCACCCGTGTTGTCGATCTTGATCTGGTAGAGCAGGTTCGGGTCGAAGGCGGCGGCGCCGTTGCTCCCGCCGGCGATCGGCGACGAGGTGGTCACCGCGAGCACGGTGCGATCCGGCGTGCTGCCCGGGAACGCGTACACGTCGTTGATGTCCGAACGTGGCGAGAGCTCGACCTCGGGCGTGTCCTGATGGTCCGAGGCGACGGCGACGCCGGCGACGAGCGCGGTCGCCGTCATGACGGCGATGGCGATGCGCAGGCGGCGGCGCGCGGGCGATGGGATGGCTCGCATGGGCGGGGGGCTGGGGTGATCGCCACCCGCACCGTTCGACGTGCGTGCGGGACGGCACCGGAGCTACGCCGGTGCCCCCGGATCGGATCTCTGCGCCCTCGCGTACCGCTAGTGCGGCGCCGGCGCCGCCACCACACCGACCGCCGCCAGGAGCACGCGCGCGAGCTCTCGCCGCCCGAACGGCTTGGCGATGAAGCCGGTCATCCCCGCCGCCCGGGCGGTCGCGCGATCGGCGTCGTAGACGTTCGCCGTCACGGCGATGATCGGCACGGGAGCTCGGCCGTCGACCCCTTCGTCGAGCCGGATGCGTTTCGTCGCCGCGATGCCGTCGAGCACGGGCATCTGCCAGTCCATGAGGATCGCGTCGAAGCGCTCGCAGCGTGCGGCGCTCACCGCCGCCGCACCATCCTCCGCCACCGAGACGGTGAGGCCAAGTGCGGCGAGGTGCCGTTCGATGACGAGACGATTGACCGGATGATCCTCGGCCACCAGCACGTGACGGCCGCGCAGCGGTGCGAGGTCGAGGTCGTCGAGCGCGGACGAGGTGGCCGGAACGGGTGCGGACGCGGCCGCCGCGGCCTCCTCCGCGCGAATCGGGAGCTCGCAGGCGAAGGTGCACCCCGGGCCGTCGTGCGCCACGAGGTCGAGCGTGCCGCCCATCCGCTCCACGAGGTCGCGGCAGATGGAGAGGCCGAGCCCCGCGCCGGCCTCGGTGGTCGCGCCCGCGTCGTGCACCTGCGAGAACGGCGTGAAGAGCGCGTCACGGCGGTCGGGGGCGATGCCGATGCCGGTGTCGCTCACCTCGATGCGGAGGCGCGCCGCGTCGGCACCCGCCACGTGACGGGCGCGCACGGTCACGCGACCGCGCGCCGTGAACTTGATCGCGTTGCCCACGAGGTTCAGCAGCACCTGGCGCAGGCGTCCGTCGTCGCCGCGCATGACGAGCGGCAGCGCGGGCTCGACGTCGAGCGCGAGCGCGAGCCCCTTGGCGGCGGCGCGCGGCTGCAGCAGCTGCACCACGTCGCGCAGCGCATCGTGGAGCGCGAACGGCTCGTCGCGGATGGCGACGCGCCCCGCCTCGAGCTGCGCGAAGTCGAGCAGGTCGTTGAGGAGGCGCAGCAGCGAGTCGGCCGAGCCGCGCGCGATCTCGGTGAGGCGCCCCTGGTGCGCGTCGAGCGTGGTGTCGCGCAGCAGGTCGAGCGTGCCGAGCACGCCGTTCATCGGCGTGCGCAGCTCGTGCGAGACCTTGGCGAGGAACTGCGACCGGGCACGCGCGGCCGCCTCGGCGGCCTCCTTGAGCTCCATGAGGCGCCGCTCGGTGCGACGCTGCTCGGTGACGTCGAGCAGCGCCCCGGTGACGGCGATCGTGCGCCCGCTCGCATCGCGCACGCCCTGCCCCACCGATGACGCGATGCGCTCCTCGCCATCGGCGCGCCGGATCCGGTACTCGAGCGCGATCGGCGCGTCCTGCGCGGCTGCGGTGCGGATCGTCTCCACCATCTTCGCGCGATCGTCCGGATGCACCGCCGCCAGCACCACCTCGGCCGGCAGCGCCGCGTCCGTCGGCTCCAGGCCGTTGATCTCGCACATCTCACGCGACCAGTGCGACCGCCCGGTGGCGAGGTCCACGGTCCACGCGCCGAGCCCCGCGAGGCGCTGCGCCGAGAGGAGCCGCACGTTGCTCGCCTCGAGCGCCTCGCCCTGCCGCCGCAGGTCGGTGATGTCGAGCGAGACGCCGACGATCGTCTCGAGGCGCCCGTCGCGCTCGACGCCCGGCTCGCAGGTGCTGACGAGGTGCCCGATGGTGCCGTCGTCGCGGTGCACGCGATGCTCCACCTGCGCCGGGCGGCGCGTGCGCAGCACCTCGGCCAGCGCCTCGCGCACGCGCGCCTCGTCGGCGCCGCGCAGGTAGCGGCCGAAGTACTCGTCGGTGCGGGGCGCGCCGAGCGCCGGATCGCGCCCGAAGAACTGCGCCATCTCGCTCGACCAGGTGACGACGCCGCGGGTGAGCTCCATCTCCCAGTTGCCGAGCCGGGCGAGGCGCTGGGCGCGTCGCAGCCGTGCCGCGGCCGCCACGGCGCGGCGTTCCGCGCCCACCTGCTGCGAGACGTCGCGCACGGTGCCGATGCAGCCGGTCACCGTCCCGCGTTCGTCCCGCACCGCGAGCACCGTGCACTCGAGCATGCGCGGCTCCGGCTCGGGCGAGGCGAGCGCGATCGTGCGCGTCACGGGCCCGTCGCCGGCCAGCGCCTCGCCGACCATGGCGTCGATCGTGGAACCGAGCGTGGCGCCACCGGCATCGTGCAGGAGATGCGTGCCGGTCGACTGCAGGAGCGCGGTGGCATCGGCATCCCAGCGCACCGCGCGCGTCGCGACGTCGACGTCGAAGGTCGCCATCCGCGTGGCCCGGAGCGCGAGCTGCAGCCGCGCCTCGCTGCGTGCCACCGCTTCCTGCTGCGTGCGGCGCGCGGTCACGTCGCGCTGGATGGCGACCCAGTGCGTGAACCAGCCGCGTTCGTCGGCGACCGGGACGATCGAAAGGTCGATCCAGGCGTGCGTCCCGTCCTTGTGCCGGTTGAGGACCTCGCCGCGGAACGGCTGCCAGCGCGCCATGCAGGCGCGGATCTCGTCGAGCGTGGCGCGGTTGGTCCGCTCGCTCTGGAAGAGGCGCGGCGTGCGGCCGAGCACCTCGTGCGCCTCGTACCCCGTGAGCCGCGTGAAGGCGTCGTTCACGAAGACGATGCGCGGCCCCGGGAGGTCGATCGGCTCGGCCTCGGTGATCACCACCGCCTCGTTGGCCTGCACGACGACCTGCTCGAGGAGCCGGAGCCGATTCTCGAGGGGAAGCGGATCGGCGCCCGGGTGTGGCGGACGCGGGGCGGAGGGATCGGACGACATGGACGGGCGAGCCGGGTGGGTGGCGTGCGGCGGT
>JALOPO010000279.1 GCA_025453855.1 Gemmatimonadaceae bacterium | reverse complement strand
CGTCGCGCATCCGCGGCGCGATCCGCGGCGAGACGCGCGTCGACGACAATGGCGCGCCCGTGGTGTGGGAGCTCGTCATGTTCGGCCCCGACAGCTATCGCTGGCGCGACACCACGTGGAGCGAGGGGCGCTACACCGGCGCGATCACGCGCTGCCCCGATCAGCGCGACGACGACGACGACGACGACGCGCCCGCCGCCGACGTGCCGACCAGGCGATAGGTCGTCCCCACGATCGCCCCCCAGCCGAAGCCGTCCTCCTCGCTGCTCCGGCCGGGATGCCGCCAGCTCGCGAAGCGCACCACGACGGTGCGCGTCTCGGGGAAGACGAGGAGCCACTGCCCCCACGACCCCGAGTGCCCCATGGCCTGCGCGGGCGTGCGCCACCGGTCGAGCGGCACCGTGTCGCCCGTCTCGCGCGCCCAGCGGCGCGCCCCGCTGTCGCTGCCGAACGCGCTGTCGAGCGTCGCCCGCAGGCGCGAGGTGAGCATCGGCCGCCCCGCGCTCGCGTCGGCGAGGCGCCGCACGGTGGCAAGCAGCGTGTCCGACACGGACAGCGCCGCGAGCCGCGCGACGAGCGCGCCATCCACGCGCACCGAGTCGCCGCCCCAGTACTGCCAGAGCCCCACGTAGGCGATCGGCGCGAGCTGCGACACGCGCCCGCCGCGCCGCATGGTGAGCGTGTCGACGGTCGCCTCGCGCAGCAGCCGCTGCCCGCGCCACGTCCCGCCATCGAGCACGAGCTGGCCGATCTTCGCCAGGTCGCGCGCGGTGAGGTGCACGCGCGAGTAGCCGTACGTCGCGCCCGCATCGTCGGTCTCCCAGCGCCAGTCGCGGATGCACATCGGCCGGAAGAGCGCCGAGTCGACGAGGGTGTGCAGCGGCATCCCGGCGCGCGCCTGCACCACGTGACTGGTGAGCTGCGCACCCACGTTGCTGTAGCGGAAGATGGAGCCCGCCGGCTCGGCCATCGGCTGCCCGCGCACGAAGGCGCCCACGTCGCGCTGGCCGGCGAACTGCCGCTCGCCGCGCCCGGCCGCGATCCCCGACGTGTGGTTCATGATCATGCGCAGCGTGACCGGCCGCTTGTCGGGCGCCGCGAACTCCGGGAAGAGGTCGACGAGCGGGAGGTCGAGCGACGCGATCGCCCCACGATCGAGCAGCACGCCCACGCCGAGCCCCGTGATCGCCTTGGTCACCGACTGCGGGTTCCACGGCATGCGGAAGCCGGGCCACGACCACTCGTGCACCACCTTCCCGTCGCGCACGATCAGGAACGCGTCGCTCTTCATCGCCTCGGCCACTCGCTGCAGCGAGTCGACGACGGTCTGCGGGATCCCCGCCTCGGCGGGCGTGATCGACGGCATCGGCGCGCAGGCGGCCGTGTCCGCGACCGCCAGCCGCTGCGCGACGACGGCGTGGCCAGGCGCCGCCAGGGCGAGGAGCCACGCCGTCGTCGTCACGCGCGCCGTCCGCACGGCGTGCATGTCAGCGCATCGCGCGCCGCCGACGCGCCGCGACACCACCGAGCACGCCGAGTCCCGCCGCCACCAGCGCGAGGCTCGCCGGCTCCGGCACCGCCTGCACGTTCACGTCGAAGGCGACGAGGTTGTACGCCGCCTGCCCCACCAGCGCGTGCGCCGCGGCGCTGGGGTGGAGCCCGTCGAAGAAGACGTAGCCGGTGCACGCCGGGAGCTGCAGGTCGGCGACGCAGTTGCCGGTGGTGTTGGTGAAGCCGAAGCGATCGGGCTGCGCGAGCACGTTGAAGAAGAGGTTGTCGAGGCGCAGGTCCCAGAACGTCGCCGCCGGCGCACCGATGCGGAGCTGCGCGATCCCCGTCGCCAGCGTGCTGTTGAAGAGCCCCGTGAGCTCGGTGAGCGTCTGCGAGGCCGGCGTGCCGATGCGATCGGGGGTGCGCCCGAGATCCGGCAGGTACGAGAAGAGGAGCGAGCGCACGCCGGTGGTGGTCAGCAGCTGCGCCTGCCCGAGCAGGTTCTGCGCGGCGGTGACGGTCGCCGCGCGGCGCGCCGCGTCGGTGCCGAGCGTGGCCGCACTGCGCACGTCGTTGCCGCCGGCGAAGAGCACGTAGAGCCCCGAGGCGTCGGCGGTGCGCGTGCAGGCGCCGTTGGTGAAGCCGCACCAGCGGCCGACCTGCGCCCCGGTGCCGAAGCCGCCGTTCTCCGTGGTCGCGCCGCCGATCGCATACACGCCGGTGGGGCGCGCCAGCGCGAACGAGGGCGTCGCATCGCCGGGACGCCCGATGGCGGTCGCGAGGCGATCGGACCAGACCGGCCCGTTCGAGAAGCGCGCCGGGATGCCGAAGCCGGGAAGGAGCTGCTGCAGGTTGCCGACGTCGGAGAACGAGTCGCCGAACATCGTGAGCGAGGTGAAGCTGCGCTGGGCGGCGGCGGGAGCCGCGACGACGAGCGCCGCGAGCCCGGCGAGGGCGAGGCGGCGCGTGGCGACGGACGAAGTGCGCATGTGGGGCGTCGTGCGTGGGTGGGAGGCCGGCAGGTGGGCCGGTACGCCAAGCTGTGATGCGGCCTGCGAATGCACCAGAGGCGTGTCGCGCCTCGGCACGCATGGAACGGGCGCGGGAATGACGCCGGCGCGTTTCGACGCGCGGCCGCTCGCGGGACGGTCCGGCGCGTGACTGTCGGCGCGCCGCCCACCTGCGGTATGCTTGGCCACGATGTCGTCCGCGTTCGCCTCCTCGCCACCGCCGGCCTCGCCCGACACCGACTCGCCCGGCGACGTCGATCGCCGCGGCCCCGACGTGCGCGTCCCGCCGCCGCTCTACTTCGTCGCCGCGCTCGCGGTGGGCTGGCTGGGCGACGCGGCTTGGCGGCCGCTCCCGATCGCCCCCGACGAGGAGTTCCCGATCGAGCTGCTCGGCGGCCTGGTGATCACGATCGGTGTCGTGCTGGCGGTGACCGGCGTGCTCACCTTCCGGGCGGCGCGCACGGGGATCCTGCCGCACACGCCGGCGACGCAGGTCGTGACCACGGGGCCGTATCGCATCACGCGCAACCCGATGTACACGGGGATGGCGATCGTCACGATCGGCGTGGCGCTGCTCGTGAACTCGTGGTGGCCGCTGCTCTCGCTCCCGGTGGCGCTCGCGCTGCTGGTGCGCTTCGTGGTCCGGCGCGAGGAGGCGTACCTGCGGCGGAAGTTCGGGAGCGCGTATCGCGCCTACTGCGCGCGGGTGCGGCGGTGGCTGTGACCCGCGGTGCGTACGTCGCGCATGCCGACATGGATCGCGCACAACATGCGCGTGGCGCGCACGCCGCGCGGACCGCGCGGACCGCGCTCGCGGTCGTGGCCTGCGCCGCCTGCGCGCCGATGACGGGGTCCGCACGCACCCCGTCGCCGTCGGGGGACTCGCCATCGTTGCCCTCACGGACGACGGCGCGGGTCACCACGGTGATCGACGCGGAAGGCGACGTGATCACGCCGGCCGCGGTCGGCGGCGTGCCGGACGGGGTCACGTTCGAGCCCGGCGTGGTGACCTACGCGATCAGCGGGCGCACCTTCGACGAGCTGCAGGCGGCGATGCGTCGCGACGGCCCGATCGTCGGCGGTGCACGGGTGCAGGCGGCCACCGACTGGGATGCCACGTGGCGCTACCGCTATCGCAGCAACGCGACGCGCTGCGCCGTGACGCAGGCCACGGTACGCGTCGTGGCACGCGTCACCATGCCCGTGTGGACGCCGCCGGCCGATGCCGACCCGCGCCTCGTGACCGTCTGGCGCAGCTACCGCGAACGGATCTGGCGGCACGAGCTGCAGCACGTGCGGCACGCGCTCGATGCCGGCGGCGA
>JALOPO010000278.1 GCA_025453855.1 Gemmatimonadaceae bacterium | reverse complement strand
ACGGGAACCCGCCGTCGCGCCCGAATCGTTCACCGCTGGACGACCGTGACTCCGTCGTTTTCTCCTCATCGGGACCCATCACTGCCATGACCGACCTCACCACGCTGCTCAGCCCCGTCACGCTCGGCGCGCTCACGCTCCCCAACCGCGTCCTCATGGCGCCCATGACGCGCAGCCGCGCCGGGGCCGACAACGCGGTGCTCCCGATCACCGCCACCTACTACGCGCAGCGCGCGACCGCGGGGCTGATCCTCACCGAGGCGACCGCCGTCTCGCCGCAGGGCGTCGGCTACCCGAACATCCCGGGCATCTTCACCGACGCGCACGTCGAGGCCTGGCGCCCGGTGGTCGACGCGGTGCACGCGGCCGGCGGGCGGATCGCGCTCCAGCTCTTCCACGTCGGGCGCATCTCGCTCCCCGCCTACCAGCCCGACGGCGCGCTCCCCGTCGCCCCGTCGGCGATCGCCCCGGCGGGGACGACGCTCTACGGCCCCGACTTCACGCCCGGCACGCCGCCGGTGCCGCGTGCACTCGAGGCATCCGAGATCCCGGCCATCGTCGCGCAGTTCGCCGCCGGTGCGCGCCGCGCGAAGGCCGCCGGCTTCGACGCCGTCGAGATCCATGGCGCGAGCGGCTACCTGATCGACCAGTTCCTGCGCGACGGCGCGAACACGCGCACCGACGCCTACGGCGGCTCGCCCGAGCGCCGCGCGCGCGTCCTGCTCGAGATCACCGAGGCGGTGGCGAAGGAGATGGGCGCCGACCGCACCGGCGTCCGCGTCTCGCCCGAGAACCCGTTCAACGACATGCGCGACGGCGATCCGCGCGCGACCTACGCCACCGTCGCGCGGCTCCTCCGCTCGTTCGACCTCGCCTGGTTCGAGGTGGTGCGCGGCACCCCCGCCGTCACCGATGCCATCCGCGAGGCGTACCAGCGTCCGCTCGTGCTCAACACCGGCTTCACGGCCGAGGAGGCGGAGGCGGCGATCCGCGCCGATCTCGCGGTGGCGGTGAGCTTCGGTGCGCCCTACATCGCCAACCCCGATCTGGTGGAGCGCTTCACGCAGGGGGCGCCGCTCGCCACGCCCGATCGTGCCACCTTCTACGGCGGCGGCGAGGCCGGCTACACCGACTACCCGCTGCTCGGCGCCGTCGCGGCGTGAGCACGCGCGCCGCGTCGGCCTGCAGGTCGACGCGGCGCGGCACGTGCGACACGCGGGCCATCGACGCGGTGGCCGCGCGCGGCGCGGTCAGCGCGGCTCGGCCACCAGCGCGAGCGTGCGCCCCTGCGGATCGACGGCCAGGCGCGAGACGTTGCGGAATGGCGCATCGGTGAAGTCGGCGATGCGGCGCCATTCCGCGGCGCCGCGACGCCAGAGGAAGAGGCGCGTCCCGTCGCTCGCGAGCACGGTGCGGTAGTCCATCCAGGCGTGATCGTCGACGCGCGCCGGCATCGGCACGAGGCGCACGGCGGCACGCGTGGCGGGATCGAGCTCCATGAGCGTGAACGCGGCGCTGTCGTGCTGCACGTAGCTCACGGTGGCCGCCCCGGGCACCGGCTGCACGCTGCGCCCCACGTCGCGGGCGATCGTGTCGATGCGTGCGGCGAGCGTGTCCATCACCTGCAGCGTCATCGGTCGCCCGAGCACGTACATGGCCACGCGCGGGCCGCGCCACGCGTAGTAGCCGACCGGGCGCACGGTCGGGACGAGTCGCTCGGCCAGCCCGGCGTCGGGATCGAGCGGCATGCGCCAGAGATGCTGCGCCGAGTCGAGCTCGACGCGCACCACGATCACGCCGCGCCCATCGGGCGCCGCACGCGGCGAGTACTCGCTCTCGGCCGTGCGCGTGACCGCGTGCAACCGACCGTCGCGCAGCGACATCGCCCAGATGTCGGTCTGCACGTCGCGATCGGCGCGCGGCGCGAGCGCGTTCGGTTCGCGGCGGGTGAAGAAGAGCGTCGTCCCGCCGGCATCGAAGCTCGGCTGGTTGTCGTAGCCCGCGCGACGGGTGACGTTCGCCGGTCGGCCGAGCACGACCTCGTCGCCGACACGCTCGAGGCGCACGAGCCAGATGTCGGTGTCGGGGACCTGCGCCTGCAGCGCGGTGGTGCCGGCGACGAGGGCGCCGAGGGCGACGCGAGCGAGGACGCCGGCGATGCGGCTGACGGGCACGTGCATGCGGGAGACGCTACGCCGTCGCACGCCGACGCGCGACGGGGGTCCTTCACGCCCCGCCCCGCCGGGGTGATCTTCGGCGCATCATGCCCCTCTCCGTCCGTTCCGCCTCGCTCGTGCTCGCGTCGGTGCTCGCGGCCGGGTGCGCCCAGTCCGGCAAGAAGCCGCGGCTCCCGGCCGAGCGCGTCGTCGGCGACTGGCAGAGCGACACGCTCCCCGCCGCCGACGCCCCCGGGCGCGTCTACGCGCTGCGCATCGAGCGCGGCGGGCGCGCCGACTTCACGAGCACCTACGTGGGACGGCCGGTCCTCGTGCAGCGCGGCACCTGGGACGGCGCCGACTCGCTGCTGCGCCTCGTCGTGCGCGAGAACGGGACCGGCACGCCGGAGTCGTTGCTCTTCGTGGTCGGCGACTCGACGCTCGTGCTCCGTGGCGATCCGGAGCGCTGGGGAAGCGAGGGACTGGTGCTGCGGCGGCGCTGACGCCGCGGGGCGCGGGGCGCGACGCATGGGGGCTGCCCGCTTGCGGGGTGCGGTCCCGCGCCGCACCGTGGCTCGAACCGCGCCCCTGCATCCTCGTCCTGCGCCCTGACGGCACGCCGTCGCGGCACGCGGCGACCACGGAGGCGCGGTGCCCCGTCTCCCCCGCCCCCGCATGCGACAGCTGCTCAAGCTGGGCATCGTCCTCGCGCTCGTCATCGCGTTCCCGGCCTGGCGTGCCGTCGCGCGCCAGGAGGGCGGTGCGCCGGCGCGTGCATCCGCGACGGCGCAGCCCGCGCCCCCCGCGACGCGCTCGGCGCCGACGGCCGATGCCGCGCGCGCCGGGCGCATGCCGCGCGATGCGGCCGTGGACGCGCGCGCGCCCCGCACTGACGACGGGGGTGACGCCACGGGACCTGACGCCGACGGGCGTGACATCGACGGGCGTGAGGGGTTCGCATCGCGTCGCCGACTGGCGGAGCACTTCGCCAAGCACGGCGCGGAGTTCCCGGGTCTCACCATGCCGCAGTACCTCGCGGCGGCGCAGGCGCTGCGCGATGCGCCCACGAGCGACGCGGTGCTCGAGCTGGAGCGCGCCGACGGCGTGATCACGCGCTACGATCGTCGCGACGGGAGCTTCATCGCCTTCGCGCGCGACGGGACGATCCGCACGTTCTTCCGGCCGAACGACGGCGAACGCTACTTCCGCCGCCAGGCACGGCGTGCGGCCGGCGGTGGGGCATGAGCAGCGTCCGCGACGCGGTGCACTCCTACCTCGTGACGCGCGGCTGCGCCCCGCACGTGGTGCGCGCGGGGCTCGTCGGGCTGCTCGAGCGGTGGCGCGGCGTGGTCGCCGGGATCGAGGCCGGTCGCGACGGCACGCTCGACGAGTGGCTCGACGACATGGACCTGCGCGACATCCTCGCCGGCGCGCTCGCCGCCGCCGACCTGCACGAGCGCCAGGCCGCCTCGATGCGCCTCGACGACGCCGACCAGCGCTTCCTCCTCGTCACCGTCCCCTCGCCGTGCACGTGGGGCCCCGACGTGGCCGCCACCAACGGCTGGCGCCCGAGCTGGCAGTGGTGGTACTTCCGCCGCCCCACGCTCCCCGGCCCCGAGCTCCGCGCCGACCTCGAACGGAGCGGGCTGCTGGCGACGCCGTGAGCGACG
>JALOPO010000277.1 GCA_025453855.1 Gemmatimonadaceae bacterium | reverse complement strand
CCGGCACGGCGTGGAGCAGATGGTGAAGCGGCAGCGTGGCCAGCTGGCGGTGACCGTCGGCTGCTGGCTCACCGACGCGTGCAACAGCGGCGCCGCGCAGGCGGCGATCCAGGTGGGCGGCTCGGCGCTCTTCGCCCGCTACGGGCGCACCGACGAGCGCGAGGCCGACGCCGCCGCGGTGGCGACGCTCGCGCGCGCGGGGATGGACCCGCGCGCCGTGCCGCGCATGCTCGCGCAGCTGCAGCGGGCCGAGGGGCGCGATCCCACGCTCGTCGACGCCTTCCTCGGCTCGCACCCGCTCACGGCGGAGCGCGTGGCGCGCACCACGGCGCTCGCCGACTCGACGCTGCGGGCGCAGTCGAGCGATCCGGACGCCGCGGCGCGTGATGACCGCGACATGCGCGACAGCACGCGCGGGCTCGAACAGGGGGTGCGCACCGGTGCCGACGCCGACTTCAGCGCGTTCGTGGCGGCGGTGCGCGCGCTCCCCGCGCCGCCCGCTGCGCGCCCCCGGCGCGGCGATCCGCCGTGAACGCCGCGGCGCAAGCGGTGCGCGCACTGTGCGGCATGGTGATGCTCGCCGGCTGCGCCCTGCGCGACGGCGATGCGGCGGCATCGGCCCATGTCGACACGGTGTGGGTCGATCCGCCCGCGCCGCCGGCCGCGAGCGACACCGCGGCGATGCTGGCGTGGATCGACGCGCAGGTGCGCGAGGCGGAACGTGCACGCGACACGTGGACCGCGCGCACGGTGGTCCTCGACAGCGTGGCCGGCGCGCGTCGCACCGTCACCGCCTGGTTCCGCGACACCGTGCCGATGCGCCTCGAGCTCCGCACCGAGGCGCGCGACGCCGCCGGGCGCGCCAGCGAGCTGCGCGACGTGGCCTGGCTGCAGCTCGGCGCGCCGGCGGTGCACGTCACGCTCACCACCGAGCGGCCGGATCGTGCCACGCGCACCGAGCGCGTGACCTTCATGGACGGCCGCGTCTATCGCTGGTACGACGCCGACGGGCGGCTCCTCTCCCGCGGCGCCACCTCCACCGCCCGCGAGGCCGATGCGCTCCGCGCGCGCCTCGTCGCCGCGCTCGACACGATCCGTGCGGCGCGACGTCCACCTGCCACCGCCCCACGATGATCCGTCCGCCCCTGCGCCACCGCCGCACGCGCGCCGCGTTCGTGCTCGCGACCATGATGCCCGCGTGCCTCGTCACCTCCGCGCTCGGCGCGCAGGAGACGGGGGCGCGCTGCACGCGTGAACTCGACTGGGCGGCGGCACACGTCGCCCGCAACTACGCGGGCTTCGCCGACAAGGTCACGACGAAGACGCGCACCGCCTACGAGGCGGCGCTCGCCGCCGCGCGACGCAGCGCGGGCGCCGCGACCGACGATGCGCAGTGCGACGCGGCGATCACGGCGTGGGTGCGCTTCTTCGCCGACGGGCACCTGCGCGTGGAGCGGCGTGCCACCGGCGTGATCGACGAGTCGCCGGCGGCGCTGCGCGCCCGCTTCGCCGATGCGCCGCGCGTGGAGCTCGACGAGGGCACCGTGCGGCGGCGCCTCGACGCGCTCGGCGCGCGACGCACGCCGATCGAGGGGATCTGGGAGTCGGGCTCGGGGCTCTATCGCGTGGCGATCCTGCGCGACGACGCGCGTGCGTCGGCACCGTCGCGCTGGACGATGAGCATCCTGCGCGCCGACTCCGCCTGGTGGATGCCGGGCCAGGTGAAGGCGACCTTCACCGCCGACTCGTCGGCCGGGCGCTATCGCGGCACCTTCCTGCTGCGCGACCACTCGCCGGTGTCGCTGAGCACGCGGCCGGTGCGCAACGTGATGCTGCTGCGCGCCGAGCCGTGGCGCCGCGTGCACCCGGTCGAGGCGGACGATCTCGATGCGCAGCAGGTGAGCCTCCTCGTGCGACCGACGCGCTTCACCGTCGTCGAGCCGGCCGAGGGGACGCTCGTCCTGCAGCTCCCGAACTTCTCCGACTCGCGCGCCATCGACTCGCTCTGGCGCGAGGAAGGGTCGCGGCTGCGCGCCGCGAGCCGGCTGGTGGTCGACCTGCGCGGCAACAGCGGCGGCTCCGACGTGAACTACCGCCAGCTCCTCCCGCTGCTCTACACGCGCCCGATCCGCGAGCCGGGGACGAACGTGCTCGCCACCGACGACAACATCGCCGCCTGGCGCGCGCTCCTCGCCGACTCGGCGCGCATGTCGCCGGCGGAGCGCGCGGGGGTGCGGCTGGCGGTGTCGCGCGTGGAGAAGGGGCGCGGCGGCTGGGTGGAGATGCCCGACGGCACGCGCACCTTCCCCGCGGTGCTCGAGTTCCCGCAGCGCGTGGACGTGGTGATCGATCGTGGCTGCGCGAGCAGCTGCGAGCAGTTCGTGCTCGCCGCGCGACAGAGCGGGAAGGTGCGGCTCTACGGCGATCGCACCGCGGGGGTGCTCGACTACGCGAACGTGCGCGACGTGCGCATGCCCGATGGCGCGATCGTGCTGCGCCTTCCCACCTCGCGCTCGCGTCGCCTCCCCGCGGCCCCCGTCGATCCGGACGGGATCGCCCCCGACGTCGCGATCCCGTCCACCGAGAGCGACTGGATCAGCTGGGTGCTCCGGCAGCCCGCATCGGCGGCGCCGCCACGACCCTGAGCACCTCGCCCACCGGGCGCCGTGGCGTCGGCAGCACCTCGGTGCCGACGCCGAAACGCAGCCCGAGTTGCGGCACCCCGCCGGTGCGGAGCAGCGCCGTGGCGCGCGACCGCAGCGTGGGGAGCTGCATCGGCTGGTTGAGGTAGGCATGGCGCAGTCCGTGCGCGGTGGCGGCGAGCGTGACGCGCGCCAGCGCCTCGCCGGTGCGCAGCCAGTCGACCGGCGCATCGCTCGGCGCGGCGAGGATCGCCACCGCCGGCGCGCCGAGCGCGTAGTCGCGGTCGCGCGCCGCCTGCGCGTCGCCCCAGTCGACGGCGCGCATCACCCACGGCCCGATCGTGCTCGCGACGCTGCCGAGGCCGAAGGCGTAGCCCGGCATGCCGTCGCGATGCGACGTGCGGTTGGGATGCAGCCACTCGGCCAGCTCGCGCCGGAACTCGGCGTCGCCGGCCTGCAGCCGGTCGCCCTCGCCGACGAGCGTGGCGAAGGCCTCGCGCGGCGCCTCCTCGTCCAGGAACTCGAGCGTGGCGCCGTCCTCGCGAGCGCGCTCGACGAGGTCGCCGAGGACGAGCGGCGCGATGGCGGCGCGCACGTAGCGCGTGCGCGTCGTGTGGCGGCGCGGGATCGCATCGAAGAGCGCGACGTCGCGCGGGAGCACCTCCACGCGGTCGCCGACGGCGATGCGCGCGAGGAGGTCGGGATCGCGATCGTCGGGGAGGCGCGCCACGTCGAGCGTCCGGCCGGCGGCACGTGCGGCGATGCGCAGCGTGCCCAGTGCAGCGCCGCAGCTGATGGTGAGCTCGCGGTGCTGCGGATCGGCGACGCGGAGCGCCCGCGTCCGATCGGCGTGCAGCAGGAGCTCGTCGCCGACGAGCGTGAAGCGCCACGGTTGCGTGTTGTGCGACGACGGGGCGAGGATCGCGTACGGGACGAGCGAGGCCAGGAGCGCGCCGCCGCCCAGCGTCGTCGACGGCGGGAGGGCGGCATCGTTCCAGGCGTCGAGCGGGGGCATGTAGCGCGGCGTGCGCTGCGTGACGGGGGCTGTCATCGTGGCCTCGGGGGCTCGAGTGCGACGGCACCACCGGGGCTGCCCCACGCAGCCGCATCGGGGCGTTTCCGTCGCGGATTGCACGGTGCGACGGCCGATCGCGGACGGCAATCAGGAATGCCCCGGAAGAAGGGTCACATCGGGGTCGCGTTTCGCGGGATCGC
>JALOPO010000276.1 GCA_025453855.1 Gemmatimonadaceae bacterium | reverse complement strand
TGCGCGACGGGCCGCCGTCGCGCGACGCGCGCGCGCCGTCAGGGATTGAGCTTGCGTCGCAGCGCCGCGTCGAAGTCGGCGGCGCTCTGCACCGTGAAGCGCCAGCGCCCGAAGCCGTTCTGGTCGACGAAGAGGAGGCGGATGCGCAGGTCCACGTAGTCCCACGCCTGCACGCGCCCGCGCTGCCCGATGTTGGCGTTCGCGATGCCGCCCTGGTCGAGCACCTGATCGGGCTCGCCGAAGGCCACGTAGGCCGCGCCGCGATCGGAGAGCCAGCCGGCGGCGGCATCCTCGCGGAAGCGCTCGTTGGCGAAGCGGATGCGGCGGAAGTAGTCGCGCAGCCCCTCGTGCTGCGGAGTGCTCGCGATCGGGTCGGTGGCGCGCAGGAAGTTCACCCACGCCTGCGCGCGCCGCTCCGGCTGCGTCGCGCGCAGGTCGCGCAGCACCGCGGCGCTCGCGTAGTAGCGCAGGTAGCCCACGAGCTCGTCGAAGCTCGCCACCGGGACGTCCTCGCCGAGGCTCACCAGCACCGCCGAGCGGGCGGTGTCGGTGGCGGCGGGCGTCCAGGCGAGCGTCGTCAGTACGCCCACGCCGAGCTGCGGGAGCGGGACGCGCACCACGTTCGCGGCCAGCGCCGCGCCGCGGCGGGCGAGCGTCGTGGAATCACGCCACACCGTCGTCCCGTCGGCGCTGCGGATGGCGAGCTGCACGCGCGGATCGGCGCGCGTGGAGTCGACGAGCTCCACGTAGAGCGGGAGGACGTCGTCGACGCCGTACTGCACCGTCTGGCGCGGACTGGCGGTGAGATCGGGGGGCTGGTTCCGTCCCGCGCGTCCCGCCGCCTCGAGCGCGACGATGGGCGCACTGGGGCGCCCCGCGTCGAAGCGAGGGACGCTCACCGGCTTCTCGAGCGTCACCGAGCGCGACGAGCCGGCGTCACGGAGCTGCATGGCGAGCACCGACTCGCCGGCCGGGATCGCGAGCACCTGCTGGAAGACGACGCTCTCGTCGCTGCGCTGCGTCTCGCGGAACGAGGCGACGCGCACCGTCTCCTTGGCATCGGCGCGCGCGATCGCCGTCTCGCCGCGCCGCGCCTCGACGATCACCTCGTAGCCGCCGCGGTACTTGTCGCCGTCGCGCACGAACGTCATCGAGACGCTCGGGATCGACATCGCGACCACGGCGTAGGCCGTGTCGACGGTGGGGCCCGGGAGGAACTGCACGCTCGCCACGACCGGGATCGGCAACCCGTTGGCGAGCAGTCCCATCGACTGGTAGACGCGCAGCGGATCGGTCTGCGTGGCGAGGTCACCGCGCCGCGCCCCGGCGTCACCGGGTGCAGCGCCACCTCCGGCGGCCGGTGCCGGTCCGCCGCCCGGTGGTGCCCCGCCGCGCGCCGGGCCGCCGCAGGCCGTCAGGGCGAGGAGCGCACCGGCGGTGAGGCGCCGCCACGGGCGCGGATCGGGAACGACGGATCGGGACATGACGTGCATGCGCCTCGCGCGGAAGGGGCGGCCGGCGTCATGCCGGCGGCTGAAGCATACCACCACGACACGGTGCACGATCCGCACCCCCTGTCCCGTGACGCGATGCCTCGCCGCCGGGGGTGCAGCGGCGCGCCGGACGCCCGCGCATCGTCGTCGCCTCCGCGCACTGGCGGCGCGCCACGCATCGTCTTGCCCGGCCCGCTCCGGCGTCGTACGCTTCCGCCCGTGAACCGTGATCCCCTCGTCGGCACGACGATCGCCGGCTACACCGTGCAGGATGTCGTGGGCGAGGGCGGCACCGCTCTCGTCTATCGTGCCACGCACCCGCAGCACGGCACGGTCGCGCTCAAGATCCTGCGCCCCAAGCTGCGCAACGACCCGACGGCCGTGGTGCGCTTCGAGCGCGAGGCCGGCTTCGGCCTCCGCGTCACGCATCCGAACGTGGTGCGCACCATCGAACTGGGCGAGATCGACGGGGTGCGCTTCCTCGCCATCGAGTGGGCGGCCGGCGAGCTGCTCGAGAAGGTGGCCAAGCGCACCGGGGCGTTCCCGCCCAAGACGGCGGCGGCGATCGTCACGCAGATCGCGAGCGCCGTGCAGGCGGTGCACGACGCGGGACTCGTGCACCGCGACCTGAAGCCCGAGAACCTGATGTACGACGAGGCCACCGGTGCGGTGCGCCTCCTCGACTTCGGGATCGCGGCCGAGCCCACGCAGGGGCAGGACCAGCGGCTCACGCGCGACGGCTTCTTCGTCGGCACGCTGCTCTACGTCGCCCCCGAGGCGCTGAGCGGCGTCCTGGTGGGGCCGGCGGCCGACCAGTACTCGCTGGCGACCATCGCCTACTTCCTGCTCGCCGGCGTGCACCCGTACAACGCGCGCTCCACGCGCGAGCTGCTCTCGGCGCTGCTCTCGTCACCCCCGACGCCGCTCAACCAGGCGAAGCCCGGGCTCGATCTCGGTGCCGAGGTGGAACGCGTGGTGATGCGGGGGCTCGCACGGCAGCCCGGCGACCGCTATCCGGACGTGACGACCTTCGCCAGCGAGTTCGACATCGCGGTGAAGGCGGTGCCGGTCACGCGCACCGACGCGGGTGGCGGGCTGTTCGGACGCGTGAAGAAGCTGTTCGGCTGATCGCGGCGTGATCGCCCCCGTCACCGATCGCGAGGCGCTCGTGCGCCTCATCGCCGCGCGCTCGGTGAAGCGCGGGCGCTTCACGCTCGCCAGCGGGCGCGAGAGCGACTTCTACGTCGACTGCCGGCTCACCACGATGAGCCCCGATGGCCTGGTGCTCGTCGGTCCGCTCTCGCTCGCCGCACTGCGCGCCACCGGCTGGGGGGCCGACAGCGTCGGTGGCCTCACGCTCGGCGCCGACCCGGTGAGCTACGCCATCGCCTATGCCTCGCAGCTCGCCGGCGAGCCGCTGCGCTGCTTCACCGTGCGCAAGGCGCCCAAGACGCACGGCAGCGGGCGACGCATCGAGGGGAGCTTCCGCGCCGGCGATCGCGTGGTCGTGATCGAGGACACGATCACCACCGGCGGCTCCGCACTCGACGCCGTCGATGCCGTGGCGCGCGAAGGCGGGCACGTCGTCGGCGTCTACACGCTCGTCGACCGCGAGGAGGGCGGGCGCGAGGCGATCACCGCCCGCGGCATCCCGGTGCTCGCCTTCACCACCGCCCGCGAGCTGCTCACGCACGTCCCCTGATCGTCCTGCGCGGGGATGCCCGGGTCGGTGCCGGGCCGGTGATTGTTGCTGAACTGCTGGGCGCTGCGCGCCGAGTTCCGGAGTCTCGGAGTTCGGGAGTACCGCGGTGTGACTGCGGGGCCGCGCAGTACTCCTGAACTCCCCAACTCCGGAACTCGGCGCGCAGCGCCCAGCAGTTCACGAAGACGGGACGCGCACGCATCCTCCCCCTCGCACGCACGCCATTCCCACACCCGCTCGTTGCCGGCCGAGCGAAGCGGCGTCACCCCGGCGTCGAGAAGGGCATGAAGGACGTGAGCCGCGCCACGTGCGGGTCGATGAGCTCCTCGCAGAAGCGGGTGAACATCCCCTCGCCATCGTAGCTCCGTCGCCAGGCGCTGGCGTGCAGGCCGAGCTGCAGCTGCACGTGGCGGCCGAAGGCCTGCGGGCTGGAGTAGTCGAGGCGGTGCGACACGGTGCTGATCGAGGCGCGCCGGTCGTCGAGGAGGATGGCGGCGCGGACCAGTGCACCGAGCGCGAGGTAGCGCTTCACCGGCGGGAGCCCGTGGCGCAGGAACCGCGACTGCAGCGTCCCCGGATGGACACCGACGTGCGTCGCCAGGTCGCGCACGGTGTGCAGGCACGGTTCGGCGACGAGGCAGAGATCGAGGAGCGCGAGACAGTCGTC
>JALOPO010000275.1 GCA_025453855.1 Gemmatimonadaceae bacterium | reverse complement strand
CATCCGCGCACGGCCGCCGGGCCGCCGCGCGAATCCCGGATCCTCCCGATGCGTCGCGCTCTCCGCACCGCCTTCCTGTCGCTCGTCACCGCCGCGCCGGCCTTCGCCGCCGAGGCCGAGCCGGGCAACACGAACATGCTCGACCCCAAGGTCGGGCTGATGTTCTGGACGCTCCTGATCTTCGTCGTCCTGCTCGTCGTCCTCAGCAAGTTCGCCTTCAAGCCGCTGCTGGCCGCGGTCGAGGCGCGCGAGGCGGCGCTCGAGGAGACGATCGCGCAGGCGAAGCGCGATCGCGCCGAGGCGGCCACGCTCCTCGAGCAGCAGCGCGCCGCGCTGGCCGAGGCGCGCACCGAGAGCGCCAAGGCGCTCGCCGACGCCCGCGCGCTGGGCGAGAAGTCGCGCGCCGAGGCGATCGAGCGCGCGAAGGTCGAGGCGGCCGACCTCCTCGATCGCACGCGGCGCGAGATCGGCGCCGAGAAGGAGCGCGCCATCGCCGAGCTGCGCCGCGAGGCGATCGACCTCGCGCTCGCCGGTGCCGGCAAGGTGATCGGGCAGCGCCTCGATGGCGCCGCCGATCGCGCCATGGTCGAGCAGTTCCTGGCGTCGATGACGCCCCGCCAGAACGGCTGATGCGCGAGCCCACGATCGCGCGCAACTACGCCGAGACGCTCCTCGCGCTGGCCGGCAAGGCCGGTGATCTCGAGGGATGGGGGCGGATGATCGGCGAGGTGGCGCGCCTGGTGACCGGCGATCGCACGGTGCGCCGCTTCCTGGAGAACCCGAAGCTCTCGGCCGACGCCAAGTGCGCGGTGCTGCGCGGGGCGCTGCAGGACCGGATGCCGCGCCTCTTCGTCCGCTTCCTCGAGAGCGTGGTGCAGCACCGCCGGCAGATGCTCGTGCCGGCCATTGCCGACGAGTACCGCACGCTGGTCGATGCGCGCCTCGGGCGCGTGGCGGCCGAGGTGACGCTGGCGCGCGCGCCGCAGCCGGGCGAGGTCGAGGCGATCGCCTCGGCGCTCACGCGCACGACGGGGCGTCCGGTGGTGCCGACGGTGCGCGTCGATCCCGAGATCCTGGGCGGGATGATCGTGCGCATGGGCGACCAGCTCCGTGACGGTTCGGTGCGCCGGCGCCTGTCGATGCTCCGCGGCTCGCTGCTCGCCAACGCCTCGCGCTGACCGGGCGCGTCGCCTAGGATTCCGCGCCACCCGACGGCGCCGTCCCCCGCGGGCGGCGCCGTTCGTGCGTCGGCCCCCATCCCCGATCCCGTGACTCTTTCCCGAGCCCGGACGCTGCCCGTCATGGTGGCGTGCCTGGCGGCCTGCGGCGCCCAGCCGCGCGCGACTGCACCGCGCCCCGCCGCCGCGGCGCCCTACTGGCAGCAGCGCGCCGACTACACCATCCGCGCGCGCCTCGACGACCAGAGCGGCGTGCTGGCCGCGACCGGGACGCTCGCCTACGTCAACCAGTCGCCCGACACGCTGCGCGAACTCTGGGTGCACCAGCACCTGAACGCCTTCCGGCCGGCGAGCATCTGGAGCCAGGTCGATGCGCGCGAGAACCGCACGCGCTTCCAGGCGCTGGCCGAGCCGGACTTCGCATACGAGCGCTTCACCGCGCCCCCGACGGTGGACGGCGTGCCGGTGCGCGTCGACTATCCCGGGGCACCGGACAGCACCGTCGCGCGCCTCACGCTGGCGCGCCCGCTCGCGCCCGGCGCCCGGGTGGAGGTCGGCTTCGCGTGGGAGGCGCGGCCGTCGACGGTGCCGCGGCGCCAGGGGCGCAAGGGGCGTCACGTCGACTTCGCGCAGTGGTACCCGAAGGTGGCGGTCTACGACCGCGGTGGGTGGCAGGTGAATGCGCTGCAGCCCGCGGGCGAGTTCTACGGCGAGTTCGGCGACTTCACGGTGACGCTCGACGTGGCCGCCGACCAGGTGTGCGGCGCGACGGGGGTGCCGGTGGCGGGCGATCCCGGGTGGCCGAGTGCCGGCGGGCGCAAGGTGGTGACCTTCGCCGCGCGCGACGTGCACCACTTCGGCTTCTCGTGCGATCCCGAGTATCGCTACGAGGGCGGGACGTACGTGCGCACCGCGCGCGTGGTGGGACAGCGCTATCGCACGTGGGACACGGTGGCGATCCACGTGCTCTACCGCCCCGGGGACGACAGCACGTGGGGGCGCGGCGTGGCGGTGCGGCGCACGGCCGAGGCGCTGGGGTGGCTGGAGTCGGTGTTCGGCGCGTACGGCTATCCGCAGGTGACGAACCTGCACCGCCTCGACGGCGGCGGCACGGAGTTCCCGATGATGATGATGAACGGGAGCGCCGGGGCGGGGCTGATCCTGCACGAGCTCGGGCACATCTACGCCTACGGCATGCTCGCCAACAACGAGTGGCGGAGCGGCTGGATGGACGAGGGGCTGACGAGCTACCAGGAGGCGTGGCGCGACGCGCGCACGCGCATCGATCGCGGGCGCGTGCAGCAGATGCGCGAGCCGCGGTGGGAGGCGCCGGCGATGCCCGACTCGGTCGCGCGTCGGTCGATGGCCTACTTCGCGGGGCCGGCGGCGCAGCCGATGGGGACGAACGCGAAGGACTTCAGCGACTTCGCGCGCTACAACCAGATGGTCTACGGGCGTGCGGAGCAGATGTACGGCCAGTTGCGCGACGTGCTCGGCGACACGCTGTTCCGCGCCTTCCTGCGCGACTACCACGCCAGGTGGGCCTTCCGCCACGTCGATCGCGCGGCGATGCAGTCGAGCGCGGAGACGGTGGCGGGGCGGTCGCTCGAGTGGTTCTTCGCGCAGTGGGTGGACTCCACCGGCGTGCAGCGCTACCGGCTGCGGGACGTGCGGAGCGTGCCGTCGGGGAGCGAGTGGGTCACGACGGCGCGGCTGGTGCGCGAGGGGCGCTACCGGCACCCGATGCCCGTCGGCGTGCGCACGGCGCAGGGCTGGACGATCGTGCGCGGCGATGCGGGCCGCGACGAGCAGGCGCTCACGATCCGCACGACGGCGCCTCCCGATCTCGTGCGCCTCGATCCGCTTGGCGTGACCGAGGACTGGTTCGCGGCGGGCGAACGCTGGACGCCGCCGCCCGCGCCGTGACCGCGGCACGACCTCACCATCGACCTGGACTTGCCGCATGAGTGGCCGCGTGACCATCCGCACCGTCCCCAAGCCCTGGGGACACGAGACGATCTGGGCACACACCGAACGCTACGTGGGGAAGATCCTGCACATCAGGGCCGGCGAGGCACTGAGCGTGCAGTACCACAACGTGAAGGACGAGACGGTATACCTGCTCTCGGGCGAGCTGCTGTACCGCGTGGCGCTCGAGGGCGGCGAGCTGCAGGACGTGCACCTGAAGGCGGGCGAGAGCTTCCGCATCGCGCCGCACACGGTGCACCAGATGGAGGCGGTGACCGACTGCGACGTGTTCGAGGTCTCCACGCCGGAGCTCGACGACGTCGTGCGACTCAAGGACCGGTACGGCCGGGAGGGGACGAGCGCGCCATGAAGGTGATCATCCCGCTGGCGGGGAAGGGGACGCGGCTGCGTCCGCACACGCACCTCGTGCCGAAGCCGATGCTCAAGGTCGCCGGCCGGCCGGTGATGAGCTACGTCATGGACGACGTGATGAAGCTCGGCGACGTGGAGCAGGTGGTGTACATCACCGGGCACCTGAAGGAGAAGGTCGAGGACTATGCACGATCCACGTGGGCGGTCGACAGCGTCTTCGTGGAGCAGGCGGTGCAGGACGGCACGGCGGGCGCGGTGAAGCTCGCGCTCCCGTACGTGGACGGGCCGGTGCTGATCATCTTCGTCGACACCATCTTCGACGCCGACCTGACGGAGATCCATCGCACCGATGCCGACGGGATCATCTGGGTGAAGGAAGTCGAGGACTACCAGCGCTTCGGCGTGGTGGTCACGGACGCCGACGGCTTCATGACGCGGATCGTCGAGAAGCCCGACACGCCGATCAGCAAGCGGGCGAACATCGGGCTGTACTACATCCGCAACTGGCAGCTGCTGGCGGCGGGGATCGAGCACACGCTCCGGCAGCCGGCGAACAAGGGCGAGTTCTACCTCACCGACGCCTTCCAGTACATGATCGACCATGGCGCGAAGATCGCCGTGCGCGACGTGGGCGGGTGGTACGACGCGGGGAAGCTCGACACGCTGCTGGAGACCAACGAGGCGATGCTGACCAGGCGCGGCCTGGCGCGGGTGCCGGCGGGTTTCAGTGGGGCGACGATCATCGATCCGGTCTACATCGAGGATGGCGTGACGGCGACGAACTCGACGATCGGGCCGAACGTCTCGATCGGCGCGGGGACGGTGCTCGACGGCGCGACGGTGCGGCACGCGGTGATCGGGACCAAGGCGACGATCCGGAACGCGACGCTCCACGATTCGTTCCTCGGCGACAGCGTGGTGGTCGAGGGGGTGTCGGGGGCGATGACGATCGGGGATCACTCGGAGGTGCGCGGGGGCTGACGCGGGCGCGGTGGGATGCCCGCGCGGCACGACGACCCCGCGACCGGCTGACGGTCGCGGGACGTGATCCGAGCTGTCGAAACCCTGCGGGAGTGGTGGCCGGCACGACGTGCCGCGCGCGTCACTCCGATGCCGCCCCCACCGCGATCAGCAGCACCCGCTCCAGCCCGCGCGGGCCGTGCAGGTCGTCGTACCACTCCTCGCGCGTGTGCACGCCGCCCCCCGTCCCACCGGCACCGATCGCGATCGCCGGGATCCCGCGCGCGATCGCCACGCTCGCGTCGGTGCTCCCGGTGGCAAGGCGCGGGGTGACCCCGAGCAGCGTGGTGACGTCGCACGCGAGCGTCACCAGGGGGTGCGTCTCCGCCAGCACGCCGCACGGGCGATCGCCGAGCTGCGCGATGGTCGCCACCAGCGCCGGCACCTCGGGCGGGCGACGCGTGTTGGCGGCACGCTCGGCGGCGCGCACGATCGTGCGCAGCGTCGCGCCGAGCTCGCGCAGCACGCGCGCGTCGGCGCTGCGGATGTCGACCTCCAGCCAGCCGTCGCGCGGGATGCTGTTGATCGTCTCGCCGCCGCCGATGCGCGCCACCGTGAGCGTGGTGCGCGGCTCGCTCGGCAGCGGGAGCGCGGCGAGGCGCGCCGCGGCGTCGGCGGCGGCGTGCACCGGGTTGGGCGCGCCCCAGTCGGCCCAGCTGTGCCCACCGGGACCCGTAAAGGTGATGCGCCAGCGCGTGGCGCCGAGTGCGCCGTTCACCACGCGATCGTCGCCCGCGCCATCGACCGCGATCACCGCCGCCGGCGCGTGCCCCGCCAGGCCGAGGAGCTGCTTCATCCCGCGCAGGTCGCCGAGCCCCTCCTCGCCCACGGTGGCGACGAGGACGATCTCGCGGGGCGTGTGCACGTCGAGCGTGGTGAGCACGTCGGCGAGCGCGAGGAGCGCCGCGAGACCGCGCCCGTTGTCGCCGATGCCGGGGCCGAGCGAGCGCAGCCCGCGCCGCGTGACCGCGATGGCGTCGGTGTCGGGGAAGACGGTGTCGAGGTGTGCGCAGCACCAGACGCTTCCCGCGACCGCGCGTCCCGCGGGCGCCGTGCCGCGGCGCGCGATCACGTTGCCCACCCCGTCGGTGCGCACGTCGCGCCATCCGAGCTCGCGGAAGCGCGCGGCCATCCACGCGCCCCGCGCCTGCTCCTGCCCGGTGGGGGCGGCGATGCGCGTCACCGCCTCCTGCCACTCGACGATGCGCGCGTTGCGTGCGACGAGATGCGCGCGCGCGCCGGCGAGCGCCTCGCGGAGCGCCGATGGCGACCGGCGCGCGGCGCCGGCTGGGACGGGGAGGACGGGCATC
>JALOPO010000274.1 GCA_025453855.1 Gemmatimonadaceae bacterium | reverse complement strand
AGCCCGATCCGGCTCGCGGTGCGCGAGGCCACCGGCGAACGCCGCGAGTTCTGGGTGCCGCGCGAGCGCCCCGATGGCGAGCTCCTCGCCTTCGTCGGCCTCCCGCCGCAGCGCGCCACCTTCCAGGCGTGGACGCTCGTGCACGACGGCATGAAGCTCGGCGCGATCCGCTTCTCGCCCTGGCTCCCGCAGCTCGTCGCGCGCATCGACAGCGCCGTCGACCGGATGCGCGGCGTGGACGCGATGATCGTCGACCTGCGCGGCAACCCCGGCGGCGCGGCACTCATGGCGAGCGGCGTGGCCGGGCACTTCACGCGCGACACGCTCACGCTGGTCACCATGCTCGCGCGCGGCTCCACGCTGCGCTACGTCGCCAACCCGCGCCGCGTGAACCCCGCGCTGCAGCGCGTCGAGCCCTTCGCCGGCCCGCTCGTGCTCCTCGTCGATGCGGGCACCGCCAGCACGAGCGAGTTCTTCGCCGGCGGGCTGCAGGCCGCGAAGCGCGCGGTCGTCGTCGGCGACACCACCGCCGGCATGGCGCTCCCCGCGCTCACCGCCGCGCTCCCCTTCGGCGATCGTCTCATGCATGCCATCGCCGACGCGCGCCTCCCCACCGGCACCGCACTCGACGGGCGCGGCGTGATCCCCGACGTCGTCGTGACCATCGATCGCCGGCGCCTCGCGATGGGGCAGGATCCCGAGTTCCTCGTCGCCGCCATCGTCGCCGCCAGTCGCGCCCGCATGGCGCGCGGCCCCGCACCCACCGCGCCCCCCGCGCCGCCGACCGCACGCCCCGTCCCCCCGGCCACCTCGCGCACCGGTCCGGGGTAGCTTCCGGCAGGCGCGGCACGACGCCGCGTCGGTCCCGTCTCCGCAGGAGTCCGGCATGTCGCTCGTCCTCCGGTCCGCGCGCGCGCTCGCGCTGGCGACCGTCGCAGTCTCGCTGTCCACCGCCACGCTCGTCGCGCAGGCGGTGCCCACGGTGCAGCAGATCCACGACCGGTACGTCGAGGCCGTCGGCGGCCGCGCGGCGTGGGCCCGGCACACCTCGTTCACCTCGAAGTCGACGATCACCCTTGGCGCGATGGGCACCGCCACCTCGGAAGGGACGCTCGCGCGTCCCAACCTGATGCTCTTCAAGCTGGTCGCCCCGTTCGGCGAGATCCTGCAGGGACACGACGGCACCACGGTCTGGTCGGTGAATCCCATGCAGGGGCCGCAGATCGTCGAGGGCAAGGCGGCCGACGCGATCCGGCAGGCCGGCACCTGGGCGCTCATGACCTACGAGCCGGGGAGCTACACGTCGGCCACCGTCGTCGGCCCCGCCGACTTCGAGGGGGCGAAGGCGTGGCAGGTGAAGATGCAGCCGATCGTCGGCCCCGAGGTCACCGAGTACTTCGATCAGGCGACGGGGCTCAAGCTCGGCGCGGTGGCGAAGTCCGAGACGCCGATGGGCGAGATCGAGGCGCGCACCGTCTTCCGCGAGTACACCGCGTACGGCGACCTCAAGATGCCGCGCATCGTCGTGCAGTCGAACCCCATGATGGGCGAGCTGGTGAGCACCATCGAGTCGGTCGAGTACGACAAGGCGCCGCCGTCGGCCTTCGAGCTCCCGGCCGCGGTGAAGGCGCTCAAGAAGTGAGCGACGTGCCGCGTGGCACGCGCGACTGACGCGACCCGCGACGCCGGGGGACACCATCCGCACGGCCACTCCGTACGCCGGAGTGGCCGTCGTCGTGAATGGCGCGCACCTTTCCCGCCCATGCGATCCTTCCGCGTCCTTGCCACCGTCGCACTCGTCGCCATGGTCCCTGGCCACGCCCTCGTGGCCCAGGGGCGCCCCACACCCCAGGAGCTGTTCGACCGGCACGCCCGCGCCGTGGGCGGTCGCGAGGCCTGGGCGCGCGTCCGCACGCGCGAGGACGTCGGCACCGCCGTCCTCAATGGCAACGCGGCGCGCGTCACGATCCGGTGGGCCGCACCGAGGCGCTGGGCGCTCGTCTACGACTTCGCCGACTCGTCGCAGACGTGGAACGGCTACGATGGCGCCGTCGCGTGGTACGAGGACGGTTTCGCGAACACCAATCGCGTGCAGGGCGTCGATTCGCTCAACTACGCCCTGACCGCCGATCTCGTGGGCACACTGCATCCCGCCGGCACGCTGCAGTCGGCCGAGGTCGTGGGCGAGGAGACGTTCGACGGGCAGCCCGCGTGGCGCGTGCGTGTCGTCCATCCCGGCGGCACGGAGCGCACCTACTTCTTCGCCAGGGCGAGCGGGCTCCGCATCGGCGAGCTCGCCCCCAACACCGGCGGCGTGCGCACCATCACCATCAAGTCGTGGATGACCGTCGACGGCCTCACCGTCCCGTCGTGGTGGACCGTCGCCTCGCCGAGCACGTCGCGCGAGTTCCGCATCACGCAGGTCCGCTTCGGCGTCCCGGTCGACGCCACGATCTTCCGCGCGCCGGCCTTCGGCGCCGACGTCGAGCCCTGACCACCGCGTCTCGCCTTCCTCCAGCCCTCGCGCTCACCCCCATGCGTCTTCACGTCCTCACCGTCGCCGCGGCCTTCGCGCTCCCCGCCCTCGCCGTCGCGCAGAAGCCGGCCGCGCAGCAGCTCTTCGATCGCCACGCCGAGGCGGTCGGTGGTCGCGCGGCCAACAAGGCGGTCACGTCGCGCGTCGAGAGCGGCACCGCCGACATCACCTTCGCCGGGATCAGCGGCGCCTACACGCGCACCGTGCGTGACGGCGCGTGGAAGCTGAGCATCGACATCCCCATGTTCGGCAAGATCGAGCGCGGGAGCGACGGCACGACCGCATGGGCCGACGATCCGCAGCAGGGGGCGCGCAAGGAGACGGGGATCGCCGCCTGTGAGGCCAACCGCTCCGCGTCGCCCACGCTGCTCGAGGCCGGGAGCTACCAGTCGGCCGAGGTCCTCGACGAGGCGATGTTCGAGGGCAAGGCGGCGTGGCCGGTGAAGATCACGAGCAGCTGCGGCTCGGTCACCACCGCCTTCTTCGACAAGGCCACCGGCATCCGCATCGGCCAGCGCGTCACGGCGCCCGACGGGAGCGAGTCGCGCATCGCGTACGACGACTACAAGCCGTTCGGCGCGATCAAGGTCGCGACGAAGATCACGCAGGGGACGCCGAACGGCGACCTGATCATCACGCTCTCGAGCGTCACGCTCGATCCCGTCCCGGCCGAGGCGGTCGCGCTCCCGGCATCGATCAAGGCGCTCCCCTGATGCCCGCCGTCACGCGGTGACGGCCCCGCCCGACGCGGCGCCCGGTGGCCGATCGGCGGCCACCGGCGTCGCGTGCAGGTCGCGCAGCGCCCGCAGCGGCGGCGCGAGCAGCGCGATCGTCACCACCACCACCAGCGTCGCCACGCCGCCCAGCACGACGCTCGGCACCGTGCCGAGCCAGGTCGCGGCCACTCCGCTCTCGAAGGCGCCGATCTCGTTCGCGCTCCCGATGAAGATCGAGTTCACCGCCATCACGCGCCCCATGAGCGCGGGCGGCGTGCGCACCTGCAGCAGCGTGCTCCGGATCACCACGCTCACCGCGTCCACCGAGCCGCCCACCGCGAGCAGCGCGAAGCTCAGCCAGGCGTTGCGCGACAGCGCGAAGGCGATCACGCTCGCGCCGTAGCACGCCACCGCGACGAGCAGCGTGATCCCCGGCCGTCGCATCGGCGGGGCGTGCGCCAGCGCGAACGCCATGAGCACCGCGCCGCACGCCGGCGCCGCACGCAGCCAGCCGAGCCAGACCGGCGCCACGTGCAGCACCTCGGCGGTGAAGACGGGGAGGAGCGCCGTCGCGCCGCCGAAGAGCACGCCGAACAGGTCGAGCGACAGCGCCGAGAG
>JALOPO010000273.1 GCA_025453855.1 Gemmatimonadaceae bacterium | reverse complement strand
GCGCGGCCCCCAGCCGCGGGCCTTGTCGCTCGTGTACACGGGATCGCGCACCTGCTGCGAGTGGCAGTAGACGCACCCCTGGTCGACGTAGACCTCGCGCCCGCGCGTCTCGAGCGCCGTGTACGGCTTGAGCTGCGGCGCGGGACGCACGCCGGCGATCATCGTGTTGGGGATGATCACGAGCAGCGAAGTGGCGAAGACGATCACCGCCAGCACGCCGAGCACGAGGAGCCAGACGCGCGTCATCGCACCCCTCCCACCGAAGCCTCGGGCGACTCGCCGACGACGGTCGGGACGACGGCGTGGAACGGCGGCAACCCCTGCCGCGCCCGCGCGCCACGGAACATGAGCCAGACGTGCCAGGCGAAGACGAGGTGGCCGGCGGTGAGGAGCGCGCCACCGACCGAGCGCCCGATGAGCCCGGGCTTCATCGCGGTCACGACCTGCTCCCAGGTGCTGTCGGGATTGGCCATGGCGACGCCCTGCATGATCCCGCCGATGGTGAGTGGCACGAGGTAGATCAGCAGCCCCGTGGCGACGAGCCAGAAGTGCCACGAGATGAGGCGCTCGCTCACCCACTCGCGGCCGAGGAGGCGCGGGAGGATGTAGTAGATGCTCCCGAACATGATCATCGTCACGAAGCCGTAGAGCCCGAGGTGCGCGTGGGCCACGGTGGCGTGCGTGAAGTGCGTGAGGCGGTTGATCTCGCGGAAGGCCATGAACGTGCCCTGCAGCGAGACGAGCGTGTAGGCGACGGCACCGAAGACGATGAAGCGCAGCGTGGGCGAGTAGCGGAGCGCGGCGAAGCGCCCGACCATCGTCATGTGCTGGTTCACGGCGACCGCGAGCACGGGGATGATCATCAGCGCGCTGGCCACGATGCTGGTGGTGATCATCCACGTCGGGAGCGGGCCGCCGATGAGGTGGTGCATCCCGTTGAGCGAGTAGAAGAAGCCGAGCGTCCAGAAGCCGAGCAGCGAGAGCTGGTAGCTGTAGATCGGCCGGCCGAGGATCTTGGGGATGAAGTAGTAGGCCGCGGCGAGCGAGATGGGCGTGAGCCAGAGGCCGAGCGCGTTGTGCGCGTAGAACCAGTTCACCGCCGCGCTCTCCACGCCGCTGAACGTGGGCCAGTTCCCGACCACGAAGATCACCGGGAACCAGATGTATGCGGCCATGATGTACCAGACGCTCACGTACAGGTGATCGACCTCGCGCACGGCGAGCGTGGCGAGGATCACGAAGCCGATCAGCCCGCCGCCGATCACCAGGAACGGGTCGGCCGCGTAGCGCGGCATCTCGAGCCATTCGAGGCCGTCGGTGCGCCCCATGAGGATCGACACCACGCCGATGGCGACGCCGATGTTCCAGAACCAGACGCCGACTTCGGCCGCCTTCGGGATGCGCAGCTCGGTATGCACGAGGCGCGGGATCATCCACGCGCTCACGCCGATCATCGCCAGCGACGCCCAGCCGTAGGCCATGGCGTTGAGGTGCGCGGTGCGCACGCGCCCGAAGGTCAGCGCGGGATTCGCGACCAGCCAGTCGGGGAGATGGAGCTTGAGCGAGGCGACGAGCCCGAAGACCGAACCGAGGAGGAGCCAGACCACGCTCGAGGCGATCGCCACCAGGGCGACGCGACGGCTGGTCGCGTCGGCGCGGAGGCGGATGTCGAGGTTCTCCATGTCGGTGATCGGCGAGACGGCGCCGATCACCGACGGGGGAAGCGTGACGCTCACGCGGTGCCGCCCCAGGCGCCCGGTGCCGCGGGCCGTGGCGGCCCGATGTCGTCGAACTGCCCGGAGCGCCAGGCCCACACGAACGCGGCCAGCGAGAGGAGGCCGAGGATGGTGATCGAGAGGGAGACGGTAGCGGAGGACGGGAGCATGGTGGACTCGCGCGCGCCAGCGCGACTGCGGAGCGATGGCGCATGCGCGGCGAGCACGCGTCACCGGCCGTCCCGGACGGAACGGCATCAGCCGAGGCGAGCGAAGCTACCCGCCCACGTACAGAACTGTTCACGCGCCGGCCTCCGTTCCCCGACAGTGTTACGGGTTGGCAGTGATCTCCCTGCGGATCCCCGATGACGCTGGAATCAGCAACCACCAATCGGCGGCATTACCGGTTCGGCCGAGGTTGGTCGTGCGTCGGAACTGCGGGACGCGATGATGCGAAGGGGCGCGATGGACCGCGATGATGACTGATTGATGGGCGCCGCGCGAGCGGGCGGTGCCGAGCGCTCGGCGCCCATCCACAGTCGGTTGCATCGCGGTCCATCGCGCCCCTTCGCATCATCGCGTCCCGCAGTGCCGAAGCTCCCGCGGTCCCCCCCACCGAGTCAGTCGCGCACGATCGGCAGCCCCTGGGCCTGCCACGCCTGGATGCCGCCCACGAGGTTCTCGACGCGCGTGATGCCCGACGCGCGCAGGAGGCTGGCGGCGATCGCGCTGCGGGCGCCGGCGGCGCACTGCACCACCAGCGTGCCGACCTCGGGGAGTTCGCCCAGGCGGGCGGGGAGCTCCGGGAGCGGGATGTGGAGCGCGCCGTCGATGTGTCCCGCCTCCCACTCGCTCCGGCCGCGCACGTCGAGCACGGTCACGCTGTGCGTGCCGAGCGCACCCTGCAGCGCGAGCGCGGAGAGCTGCGGCACCGCCTCGGTGGTCGCGCCGAGGAGTGCGGCGTGCACATCGGCGACGCCGTCGACGCGATCGAAGCCGATCGTCACCAGGTCGCGCGCGAGCGTGTCGGCGGCCGCGTCGTCGGGGACGAGGAAGAAGGCGCCGCGATCGTAGTCGAGGAGCGCGCCGGCCCAGGTGACGAAGCTCCTGCCGAGCGGGAGGTTGAGCGTGCCGGGGAGATGGCGCGTGGCGTACGACGCCGCGTCACGCACGTCGACCACGCGCAGCCCGTCGTGAAGCCAGACGTGCGCCTCGAGCGGGCTCTCCGGCTGCCCCGCGAGCACCTCGCGCACGAAGGCGTCCTCGTCGCGCACCTGGAATGCCCAGTTCACGAGCCGTTCGTAGCCGAGCGTCGACTGCGGCACCGCGCCGAGCGACTTGCCGCAGGCGCTCCCCGCGCCATGACCGGGCCAGAGCTGCAGCCAGTCGGGAAGCGCCTCGAGCGCGCGGAGCGAGCGCCAGAGATCACGTGCGGCGCCCTCCATCGTATCCGCGACGCGCGCGGCACGCTCGAGCAGGTCGGGGCGCCCGACGTCGCCCACGAAGACGAAATCGCCGGTGAGCATCCCCATCGGCTGCGTGCTCGCCGCCCCGTCGGTGACGAGGAACGACAGGTGCTCGGGCGTGTGGCCCGGCGTGTGGCGGGCGGTGAGGGTCACGTTGCCGAGGCGGATCACGTCGCCGTCGCGCAGCTCGGTGGCGCCGTCGTGCGCGGCGAAGGCGTAGCGCCACTCCTCGCCCCCCTCGCCGCTCACGTACGCACGGGCCTGCGTGCGCGCCGCGAGCTCGCGCAGCCCGCTCGCGTAGTCGGCGTGGATGTGCGTCTCGGTGACGGCGACGATGCGCACCCCCTCGCGCGCGGCGAGGTCGAGGTACGGCTGCACGTCGCGCAGCGGATCGACGACGATCGCCTCGCCGGTGGCCTGGCAGGCGATGAGATAGCTCGCCTGGGCGAGGGGCGTGTCGTAGAGCTGGCGGAAGAGCATGGCGGCGTTCGGGTCGATGCGCGCGCGGGGGCGCGACCGCGAAAGCTAGCGCGCCACCGAGCGTCCCGGCTCGCGCGCGAGTCGCGCCTTCGCATCGGTCACGTACGGCTGCAGCTCGGCATCGGCGTCGCGCCAGAGCTCGACGAGGCCACCGCAGAACTTGCGCTTCGCGGCCACGTCACCGGCCTCGTCGGCGAGACCGCAGCCATGCCGCAGCGCGCGGGGCGTGAGCGCTTGCGACTGATCGACCGCGAACTTCCGCGGGTCGCGCAGGTCGATCCAGCGTCGGTAGTACGCGAGCGCGGAATCGCGCTGCCCGGCAGCGCGGTAGGCATCGCCGAGAAGGCCAAGCGCGAGCAGGGCGCTCGTCCCGCTGCTGTCGGCGAGCTGGCGCAGCTTGACGATGGCAGCCGGATGACGCCTCTCGGCCTGCAGCACCATCGACTCGACGAGCAGCTCGTCCACCGAGTTCCGCTTCATGTAGCCGGCGCCCTCGCCACCGGCCGCGCTGGCCGCGGCCCAGTAGCCGTCGAGCGCGCGTCGCGCCGCGGCACCATCGCCGAGGAGCGCGTACTCGTAGGCGAGGTTGGCGTAGCCGCGCTCGTTCACCGGGAGCGTCGTCACGTTGATCTTGGCGAGGGCGGCGGTGAGCCACCGGCGTGCCGCCGCGGTGTCACCGTGCAGGAACGCCTGATCGCGGAACCGGGACGACTCGTCGTAGGCGCGCGACTGCCGCGCCACCGCCGTGTCGCCGGCGCTGAAGGTCGCCATCGCGCTGCTCCCCAGCTTGCGCGCCGCCTCGAGATGACCGAGCAGGTACTCGGCCTGCGAGGCACCGACCTGCAGCACGGCGCGAACCGAGGGGACGGCGACACGCGGCGACACGCTGTCGACGTACGGCCGCACGTCGCGGAGCTGGTAGGTGCTCTGCAGGCGCGTGACCTGCAGCGGGCCGAACCGTGATGCATCATCGCCCGTGAGGCGGCGCAGCGTCCCCCATCCGTCGGCCAGCTCCTTCTTCTGGTCGAGCGCGAGCAGCGAGCCAAGATACCACGTCCATCCGTTCTGGTTGGCGGAATCGGCGGCCAGCAGGCGGCGCGTGGTGGCCAGCGCCTCGCGCCAGCGCGACTCCTCGAAGTAGAAGCTGGCCGTGTTGTTGAGCGCGATGCGGTTGTTGGAGTCGGCGGCCAGCACCTCCTCGTAGGCGCGCTGCATCCGCACCTTGTCGGTCGACACGTAGCCGAAGTACGCCGCCTCCGCGAGCCCCCGCTCCACCGGACTCAGTCGATCACGCAGGCCGTACGCACGCGTGATCGCCTCGCGCCCGCGACGCGCATCGATGCCGCTCGAGGCGAGACGCACACCGAGGCGGCGCCAGGCCATGCCGAAGTTGGTGTCGAGCTTGACCGCTTCCTCGAGCAGCGCACGCTCGCGCTGGAAGGCCTCGGTGCCGGGCTGCTCCGAGACGCGCAACGCCTCCGTGTACTTGCGGAGCGCATCCAGCGACCCGGTGGTCACCGCCTCGAGTGCCGGCGCGGTGGCCACGCTGCGCAGCGACTCGCCGAGCTTCTCGCGCATCGCGCGCGAGAGCCGCCCCACCGCCGGGATGATGTCCTCGTCGCCCTCGGCGACCTCGCGGAAGCCCGCGAGTTCATCGCCGTTGGCGGCCACGAGGCGCGTGCTGATCACGACCGTCCTGCCAAGGCGCACGATGTTGCCGAGGAGCACGGCCGAGATGCCGGTGCGCTGCGCGAGGCCGAAGGCGAGGGCGCTGTCGACGGTCGCGCCGGCCTTCTCCATGCGCGCGAGGGCGGCGTTCACGTCGCTGCGCGGCATCACGCGCACCGAGCGCGACTGCGCCAGGTCGGTGCGGAGCGCGTCGGTGATCAGGTCGCCGAGCGTGGCATCGCCAGTGCCGTTCGTGAACTCGGCCACCAGCAGTCGATCCTGCTCGGCCAGCTTGCCGGCGCTGATGAGCGACGCCATTGGCCCCACGCCCGCCGCACGCAACCCGGCGAAGCCGAGCGCCCCGACGGTGAGCCCCGCGTAGGCCACCGCACTCGCGCGCACGAGCGTCCGCGCGAGCGCCGGCGTCGCACGACGCCATGCCCAGAGGATCGACGCGATGAGCGTGAGGCCCACCACGATCGCCGCCGGCGCGACGAAGCGCGGCGCGAGTCCCACGCGCGGCAGCAGGTGCGCGAGCGCCGTGAGCACGACCGTCACGCCGGCGAGACCGGCGAGGGTCGCGCGCGGTGAACCACCCGTCGCCGCCGCGGCGCGCGCGCCGCTGGTCTCGCCCGACGCCCCGTAGCGCGCCTCGTCGAGCGCCGCCGCCAGCGACGCCGCATCCGGCCAGCGATCGGCGGGCTCCTTGGCGAGGCAGCGCATGATCACGTGGCCGAGCGCCGGCGCCACCTGCGGCGCGACCTGCGCGAGCGGGGCCGGCTGCTGCACCACGTGCGCCATGAGGAGCTGCGACGGCGTGGGTGCCTCGAATGGCGGGCGGCCGGCGAGGAGCTCGTAGCCCACGCAGCCCAGCGCGTAGATGTCGGCGCGCGCGTCGATGTCGGGCTCGCCCGCCGCCTGCTCGGGGGCCATGTACGCCGGCGTGCCGACCGCGATCCCGCTCGCGGTGAGCCCCGCCTGCGCGTTCGATGCGTCGCTCAGCGCCTTGGCGATGCCGAAGTCGGCGACCACCGCGCGGCCACCGCTCAGCAGCACGTTCTCGGGCTTCACGTCGCGGTGCACCACGCCGCGGCGGTGCGCCTCGGCCAGCCCCTGCGCCATGTCGACGAGAATCGCGATCGCCTCGCGCTGCGGCACCGGCCCGCGGCGGAGCCGGTCGCGCAGCGACTCGCCCTCCACGAAGGGCATCGTGTACCAGACCAACCCGTCGCCCTGTCCCGCCGAGAGCACCGGGACGAGGAGGGGGTGCTGGAGCGTGGCGAGGAGGCGGATCTCGCGATCGAACCGCTCGCGGTTCACGCCGGCCGCGAGCTCCGGCGTGAGCACCTTGATCACGACCTGTCGCCCCAGCGTCACGTCCTCGGCGAGGAAGACGCGCGACATGCCGCCGCCACCGAGCTCGCGGACGATACGGAACTGGTCGCGGAGGACGATCTCGAGCTGTTCCTGCAGCAACGCGGACATGGGGCTCCGTACGAGGGACGCGGCGGGCAAGTTACCGCGACCCGGCCGGGGCCGGCAGCGCAAGGGGGCGGGGTTGCCTGCGGGTTGTCCCGGACGCCGGGGAACGCTCTCCACCATCCCGACGGGTTCGGGCGCGTGTGTGGGGCGGGTGCGCGCGGCGCTCGACCCTGCCCTCGCGACACGCGCGGCGCGCGGCCGGCGCCGTTCACCCGCGCACGTGCCGCCGCACCGAGTGGTTGCGACGCAGCACCGCCTTCATGGCCTCGGTGAACGCATCGAACTCGGCGTGCGAGTGCGCCTCGCCGCGGCAGCTTCCGACATCCGACGGCACTCGCCCATCGACGCGCACGCTGCCGACCACGCGCGGTGGTGCGTCGGGCGCCTCCACCCGGAGGAGCAGCACGTTGTCGCCGCCGAGCGCGCGCGCGATGCCGTCGACGATGATCGTGTCGGTCGTGATGTCGTGCTGGATCCAGATGGGGCCGAGGGTGCCGCCACCGCCCTCGCGCGAGGGGCGCCACCAGCTCGGCGGCGCCGGCGGCGCCTGGCGCTGCAGCCACCCCGCCGGCGCGACGACGATCGCCGTGCTCTCCAGGCGGGCTGCGCATCCGCAGTACGTGGTCGCGACCGACGCCGCCACCGTGTCCGAGAAGCTGAACGACGCGGTGCCCCCGCCCGCGATGGTGCACGGCGTCGGCTGTGCGTCGAGTCGTCCCGCGCCGAGCAGTCCGAGCACCCCCGCCATGATGGCCCGCGCGCACCGTCGTGCCGCGCGTTCGCACCCACGCATCCGTTCCACCGTCACCTCCCGCGGTCGCATCGTCGCGTCGTCGCTCCACACTGCGGCACGGCGGCGCGCGAGAACAGCCCCGCACGTGCAACGACGTGCGCGTCGCTGCGACACCGTGCGACACTGCCGCCCGGCAGCAGGGTGCCGCGCGACGCGGCGCGTGGCGCTCCCTGTCGGCTCAGCCGTCGAGCCGAGTCCGCACCCACACATCCACGATGCCAGCGGGCTCCGTCAGGGAACCAACGTGGCGGAAGCCCAGCCGCGCCGGCACGCGGGCGCTAGCCACGTTTCCCGGCGCGCAGCGGATCTCCACCCGCTCGACCGTGTCGTTGCCAAAGGCGACGCGAACCAGCGCCTCCGCTGCCGCCGTCGCGAGCCCGCGCCCCATCGCCTCGACCGCAAGCCAGTAACCGATCTCCACCGCGGCCGGACCGATGCGCGGGTAGAGGCCGCAGCCGCCCAGCACCGCGCCGGTGCGCGCCTCGTGCGCGGTCTCGTCGTCCTCGCGCGTGTCGACGATGCCGTAGACCCACTCGCGCCCCTCGTGGAACGCCGCCGCATGGGCCGCGAGCCGGTCGGAGAGCGACTGGCCCGGCACGCGCCCGTCGATGACCCACGGCGTCCACCGCCGCAGGTGCGCGTCGTTGCGCGCGAAGGCGGCCGCCAGCGCCGGTGCGTCGGTGGCGTGCCACGGCCGCATGCGGGCGCCCGGGAGCACGATCGTGTCGGGGACGATCAGCATCGACGCGGCGGCGCTGGTCTGGAGCTGCGGACGTGGGACATGCCGCAATAGCGCCAGCGCGCGGACCGTGGGCAAGCAGCTGCAACGATGGCGCCCGACGGCACCGTCGCGGCGCAGCCGCCAACCGGATCGCCTGTCGCGCTCACCGGGTCGACGGAACCCGTTCCGCACGCCCGCGCTTTTCCTCGCGAGCCTCGCGTTCTCCCACCCTCCCATCATGCACGCCGGCCAACGCTATCACGTCGTCGACGTCCTGCGATGGACCGCCCGCGAGATCGCGGCACTCACGGCGCTGGCGGTGGTGCCGGTGGTCG
>JALOPO010000272.1 GCA_025453855.1 Gemmatimonadaceae bacterium | reverse complement strand
TTCGCTGACGTGGTGAAGACGACCACCTACGTCACCGACGCGTCGCAGATCGCGGCGCTGCGCGAGATCCGCGCGCGCTACCTCGACATGACGCGCCCGCCGGCGAGCACCTTCGTGCAGGTGACGCGGCTCTACCGCGACGACCTGCTGATCGAGATCGAGGCGGTGGCGGCGGTGCCGATCAGGCGCACGCCGGCGCCGTGAAGCAGGACGAGCCCCGGCGAAGGAGCGCACGCCTCGGGCATTTGCGCATGAAGAGGTGCCATCCACTCCTGGCATGCGCAGCGCCCCGACGTGCGCCACGGCGCTCGCGCAACTCCATCGGCGTACGGTGTCGGGAGGTCGTCTCCATGCTCAGTCCATCCCGGGCCCGTGCCCGACTGGGCGACGCGTTCACCCATTGCGTGCCCTCCACGCGCGGCGATGCCCGATCGCGCCGCATGCCGCCCCGGAACACGCGCCTCATGCGCTCGGCTCGATGGTACGACGGGATCCGACCGTGCGGCCTGCGTGGCCATCTCGTGCCTCTGGCGACGGCGCTCACGCTGCTGGTGGCCGCGCAGGCACCGGCGCACCTCGATGCGCAGGGCATCACGCTCCCGACCATCCGCACGTTCGGGAGCAAGCCGGAGGAGCGGCTGATGTTCCGGCTCATCCGGCAGCTGCGACCGCAGTACGACTCGCTGGCCGCGGGCACAGACGCGGCAGATCGCGATCTCGCGAAGGCGATGCTGCGCCGCCTTCGCCTCCTCGAGATCGCGTCGCTCTCGCAGCGACAGATCGACGAGTTCCGGGAGGCGTCGCTGGAGAGCGAACAGCTGCAGGTGCTTGCCGGCTCGCGGTACATGCCGGACGATCCCGTACCGAGGCAGCTGCGCCAGACGCTCCTCCAGCTCTTCTCGGAGGTCCGTCGCGCCACGGATGCCGCGTGCCAGACCAGCGACAGGAGCGCCAAGGCAAGGAGCGACTCCGCGCAGAACGCGGTCGCGAACTTCCTTGCAGTGCGGATCGCTGCGGTGACATCGAGCGGCGTCTGTCCCGAGGATTCGACCAGCACTCCAGCGGCGCGCCAGTGGCCGGCGAACCTTGCGAGCGTCGCCGCCACCGCATCGCGCGAGCGTGATCCCGCCCTCTTCGTCAGCGCCGCGATCGAACGGGAGCTGGGCACCGGCGGCGATCCGGTGCGCGCCGCCAAGCTCGACACCCTCGCGCGCGCGGCGACGGCCGTCATCGTCGCGCGCAAGATCGGGCGATGGCACGGTGTCCTGCCGCTCACGAGCCGCGAGCAGGCCGCCGCCTTCTGGCGGCAGCGGGGCTGGTCACCGCTCAACGTCGGTTCGCTCACGGGGTCGAGCCGTGCTGGCGCGACCTTCACCGAGCTTGCGTCACCGCTG
The DNA here is from genome assembly GCA_025453855.1 of Gemmatimonadaceae bacterium. GTDB lineage: Bacteria > Gemmatimonadota > Gemmatimonadetes > Gemmatimonadales > Gemmatimonadaceae > JALOPO01. Next base: position 2,480 of record JALOPO010000272.1, on the reverse strand, counting down.
CTGAAGGCCGCGCGCGTCTCGGTGAATGCGATTCTCGCGGCAGGCCGCGATCCGGCCACGACGACGCCACCGGCCGGCACACCGCGCCCGAGCCCGGAGCTGCAGCGCTTCCTCGCCGGCGGTGGCCTGTTCAACGTGAGCTTCGCCTATCCGCTCTACTATCAGGGGTGGAAGGAGCGCACCGTCGACGTGATGCTCATCGCCGTGCCACGGTTCGGTGCCACCGCGCCGGTCCTCGGCGCGACGGCCGATGACACGCGCTCGTTGAGCGCCGACGCGGGGCTCGAGCTGCACGCCAAGATGGTGGATCCGGTGGACGGCGTGGGCATCGTCACGCAGCTCCGGTGGGGCAACGCGCGCGGCAGTCGCGCCTTCGTCGAGTCGCTCGGCATCGGCGGCAAGCACACCGTGAGCTACGCCACGGCGGCCGTGGGCTTCCAGTTCGCACGGCAGTACATGATCACCGCGAGCCGTGCCTTCGGGGGACCGCGGGCGATCCGCACGGCCCCGTGGCAGGTGGGGCTGAGCATCTTCCGCTCCGGCGAGAGCGTGCCGGGCACCTGATCGCCCGGACGGGCCCGCTGCGTGCCCGCGCGGTCACGAGGCCGCTGCCCGCAGTCGGGCAGCGGCCTCGACCTCGTCGCCCCACTTGCTCGCGCGCTCCGGGTTCTGCAACTTTATGCAGCAACCCTGAATAAGTATTCAACCGGAGCGGCACCCATGCCCCGCAAGATCGCACTCGCCTACTCGGGCGGCCTCGACACGTCCGTCATCGTCCCGTGGCTCAAGGAGCAGTACCCGGGGGCGCAGGTCTACTGCGTCGCCGCCGACATCGGGCAGGGCGACCTGGACGGCGTCCAGGAGAAGGCGGTCGCCTCCGGGGCCGAGGACTGCGTGGTCGTCGACCTGAAGGAGGAGTTCGTCCGCGACTTCATCTTCCCGATGATGCGCGCCGGCGCGATCTACAACCGCAAGTACCTCCTCGGCACCTCGATCGCGCGCCCGCTCATCGCCCGCGCGCAGGTGGAGGTCGCCCGCCAGGTGGGCGCCGATGCGCTCGCGCACGGCTGCACCGGCAAGGGGAACGACCAGGTGCGCTTCGAGCTCACCTACATGACGTTCGCCCCCGACCTGCAGGTCATCGCGCCATGGCGGATGTGGAACATCCGCTCGCGCGAGGACGCGATCGCGTACGCCAAGGCGCGCAACATCCCGATCGTCGCCACGGTGGACAAGATCTACTCGCGCGACGAGAACCTCTTCCACCTCTCGCACGAGGGCGGCGGGCTCGAGGACCCGAACTGGGAGCCGAAGGAGGACATGTTCGTCCTCACGACCTCGCCCGAGAACGCCCCCGACGCGGCCGAGTACGTGACGATCGGCTTCGAGGGCGGGACGCCGATCAGCGTGAACGGCGACCGGCACGCACCGTTCGACCTCCTCTCGGCGCTGAACGTGATCGGCGCGCGCAACGGCGTGGGGCGCATCGACCTGGTCGAGGATCGCCTCGTCGGGATGAAGAGCCGCGGCGTCTACGAGACGCCGGGCGGGACGCTGCTCTATGCCGCGCACTCCGAGCTCGAGCAGCTCGTGCTCGACCGCCGCACGCTGGCGGCCAAGGACCTGCTCGCGCCGCGCTACGCGGACCTCGTCTACGAGGGGCGCTGGTGGACGACCGAGCGCGAGGCGTACGACGCCTTCGTCGACGTCACGCAGGAGCGCATCACCGGCACCGTCACCCTCAAGCTCTACAAGGGGAACGTGATCGTCGCCGGCCGGCAGAGCGCGCACGCCATCTACGACGAGCGCTTCGTCACCTTCGGCGAGGACAACGTCTACCAGCAGTCCGACGCGGCGGGCTTCATCCGCCTCTACGGCCTCCCCTACCGCGTGCGCGCGCTCAAGGACGCCGAGATGGGGCACACGCCGCGCTGGGGGACCGCCGATGCGGCGGAGCCGTCGCCGGCGTCGGCCACGCAGCCCTGATCCCGCCATCGGGGGCGGAGGCCGCGGGGAGGAACGGCAACCGCGACGATGCGATGGGGACGCGACGGGGCGCGATGACGGGCGGAAGGGATGGATGTTGCTGACGGTGCGCGCGAATGCGCGCGCATGCCCGGCGGCCATCACCCATCGGTCGGCAGTTCCTCGCGCCTCCTCGCGCTCGCTTCGCATCATCGCGGCCCGCTGTCCTTCCGGGCGCCATCCGCTCGCCACCTGAACGAACCCGCACTCGACGTTCCACGGATCCTTCGAATGATGACGCAACCGAACACGCACAAGCTGTGGGGCGGCCGCTTCGGCGGGTCGCAGTCGGCGCTGCTCGATGCGGTGAACCGCTCGATCGGGGTCGACTTCCGGCTCTGGCCCTTCGACGTGCGCGGCTCGCAGGCGTGGGCGCAGGGGCTCTGGACGGCGGGGATCCTGTCGGCCGAGGAGAGCGAGCGGATGGTCGCGGGGCTCGAGGCGGTGGGGCAGCG
>JALOPO010000271.1 GCA_025453855.1 Gemmatimonadaceae bacterium | reverse complement strand
AAGCAGCTCGTCGCCGAAGGGACCTCGCGACAGGCGCTCGGCCGCGAGGCCTTCGTGCAGCGCACCGCCGACTTCGTGGAGAAGACCGGCGGCCAGATCCTCGGCCAGCTGCGCGCCATCGGCGCGAGCGCCGACTGGGATCGCACCGCCTACACGCTCACCCCCGAGCTCTCGCGCGCGGTGACCGAGGCCTTCGTGCGGCTCCACGAGGACGGCCTCGTCTACCGCGGCCATCGCGTGATCCACTGGTGCTCGCGCTGCCTCACGTCGCTCAGCGACGAGGAGGCGGAGTTCGCCGACGTGCAGGGGGCGCTCTACCACATCCGCTATCCGCTGGCCGACGATCCATCGCAGGGGATCGTGGTCGCCACCACGCGCCCCGAGACGCTCCTCGGCGACGTGGCGGTGGCGGTGCACCCCGACGACGCGCGCTACGCGGCGCTCGTGGGACGCGACCTCGCGCTCCCCATCGCCGACGTGCGCATCCCGGTGATCGCCGACGGCTACGTCGACCAGGACTTCGGCTCGGGCGCGGTGAAGATCACGCCGGCGCACGACCCGAACGACTTCGAGGTCGGCAAGCGGCACGCGCTCGACATGCCGGTGATCATGAGCCCCGAGGGGCTCATGCAGGGGGCCGGCGACGCCGCCGCGCGCGTGCCGGCCGAACTGCGCGGCACCGATCGCTTCGAGGCACGCGAGCGCATCGTGCAGCGGCTGCGCGACCTCGGCCTGCTCGTGAAGGTGGAGCCGCACGCGCATGCGGTGCGCCATTGCTATCGCTGCGACACGGTGGTCGAGCCGCGCCTCAGCGACCAGTGGTTCGTGCGCATGCAGCCGCTCGCGGCGCCGGCGCTGGCGGCGGTGCAGGACGGGCGCATCCGCATCCTCCCCGAGCGGTGGGAGGCGGTGTACGTGAACTGGCTCGAGGGGATCCGCGACTGGAACATCTCGCGGCAGCTCTGGTGGGGTCATCGCGTGCCGGTGTACTACTGCGACGCGTGCGGCGCGGCGCCCAGGGCCTCGCGCGAGCCGATCACGACCTGCCCCGAGTGCGGCGCACCGGCGCGGCAGGACGAGGACGTGCTCGACACCTGGTTCTCGAGCTGGCTCTGGCCGATCAGCACCCTCGGCTGGCCCGACGCGACGCGCGCCGACCTGAAGGCGTTCTATCCCGGCGACATGCTCGTGACCGCCCCGGAGATCCTCTTCTTCTGGGTGGCGCGGATGATCATGTCGGGGATGCGCTTCATGGACGGACGGGTGCCGTTCCACACCGTGTACCTGCACGGCACGGTGCGCGACATGCAGCACCGCAAGATGTCCAAGTCGCTCGGCAACGGGATCGACCCGCTCGACGTGGTGCGGCTCTACGGCGCCGACGCGCTGCGCTGGACGCTGATCGCCGGCATGGGGCTCGGCGTCGACGTGCTGCTCGACCCCACCGACCTCGATCGCTCGTTCGCGCCGGGGCGCAACTTCGGCACGAAGCTCTGGAACATCGGCCGCTTCCTCCTCACGCGCGTGGGGACGGCGCCGGTGCAGCGCATCGAGTCGCTGGATGCGTCGCGGCTGACGATCGCCGATCACTGGATCCTCGAGCGGCTCGACCAGGCGATCGCCGACTGCGATGCGGCGCTCGGTCCGTCGCGGCCGGGCGCCTCCGGCCACTGGACCGCGAGCGAGCGAACGAGCGGGCTGCGCCTCGACGCCTATGCCGATGCGGCGCGGCGGTACGTCTGGAACGAGCTCGCAGACTGGTACCTCGAGGCGGCCAAGTCGCGTCTCGCCGCCGGTGGCGACGACGCCGAGGTGGTGCGTGCGGTGCTCGCGCACGCCTTCGACGGCGCGCTGCGGCTGCTGCAGCCGATCATCCCGTTCATCACCGAGACGCTCTGGGCGCAGCTCCCGCCGCTTGCGGAGGGCGATCGCGGGGCGGCCTTCCTCGCCACGGCGGCGTGGCCGCGGGCGCGCGACGGCGTGCGCGCGCAGGGCGATGCGTTCACGCTCGTGCAGGCGAGCGTGGCGGCCGTCCGCCAGCTGCGCGCCGACAGCGGGATCGCCCCCGGTGCGCGCGTGGCGGTGACGATCGTCCCCGCTGCGGACGCGCGCGATGCCGCGCACGCCCTCGCATCGACGATCGGCGCGCTGGCCCGTGCCGACGTGACGGTCGCCGATGGGGCGCCGACGGGGGCGAGCGCGCAGCAGGTGCTCGCCGGCGGCACCGAGATCGTGCTCCCGCTCGAGGGCGTGATCGACGTGGGCAGGGAGTGCGCGCGGCTGCGCGACGAGCTCGCGCAGAAGGCGAAGCTTCTCGACGGCGTGCGCACGCGGCTCGCCAACGAGGGCTTCACCGCGCGCGCCAAGCCCGAGGTGGTGGAGGGGGCGCGCGCGCAGGAGCGCGACCTCGCCGCGCAGGTGGCGGCGCTCACGACAAAGGTCGAGGCGCTGTGCGGCGCACGCTGATCGCCGCGCTCCTCGGTGGCGCCGCGCTCGCGGCCTGCGCATCGCCCGGGCAGCCGCCGGGCGGCCCCACCGATCTCGTCTTCCCGAAGGTCGTCGCCACGCTGCCGGAATCGAACGCGGTGAACGCGCGCCCCAATCGCGTCCTCATCCGCTTCGACGACGTGATCAGCGAGCAGGTGCAGGGCGGCGACCTGTCGCGCCAGGTGCTCGTCTCGCCGTGGGATGGTGGCGTCGACGTCGCCTGGCGTCGCACCGGCCTCGCCATCCGCCCGAGCAAGGGATGGCGCCCGAACACACCGTACACGGTCACCGTCCTCCCCGGCATCGCCGACCTGCGCGGCAACCAGAACAAGGACGGCTACACGCTGCGCTTCAGCACCGGCCCCGACCTCCCCGCCACCGCGGTGCGCGGCGTGACCTTCGACTGGGCGGCGGGCAAGCCGCTCGCGCGCGCGCTGGTGCAGGTGCTCGACCGTCGCGACACCACGCTCGCCTACATCACCGCGTCCGACAGCACCGGGCGCTTCGAGCTGCGCATGATCCCCGCCGGCGACTACGTCGTGCGTGCGATCGACGAGAAGGGGACCCCCAACCGTGCGCTCGAGCCGCGCGAACCGTGGGACAGCGTCGGCATCCGCCTCGCCGATTCGGCACGCGCGGAGCTCTACCTCGTCGTGCGCGACACCTTCCCGCCGCGCCTTGGCACCCCGGAGCGGCGCGACTCGGTGACGATCGTCCTCCCGCTCGACCGTCCCATCGACCCGACGCTCCGCATCGACACGAGCCTGGTGCGCATCGTCGCCGCCGACTCGAGCGTGGTGCGCGTGACCGCGCTCCTCACCAGCCTGCAGGACTCGCTGCGCCTCGCGCGCGAGGACAGCATCCGGGTCGCGGGCGACACCGCGTTGCAGCGCGCGCAGCGTCGCACGCTCGATCCCACGCTGCGGCGCGACACGACGAGTCGCGCGCCGCTCCCGGTGCTCTCGCGCCCGCCGCTCTCGAGCGGCCTGGTGGCGCGCCTCGCCGTGCCGCTCGCCGCCGGCACCAACTACCGCATCACCCTCACCGGCGTGCGCGGCATCATGGGGCGCGCGGCACCCGTCTCGCGGACGCTCGTGATCCCGAAGGCCGCGCCCCCCGATTCCACCGGCGCCCGCGCGCCCGGCGACACGTCGCGCGTCCCGCCGCGGGCCGCACCGGGGACATCACCTGCAACGGTCCCGCGCGACACCACGCGACGCCCGCCCGCGTCGCCACCCCGGTCCCCCCGCCCCGAGATGCACTCGCGATGAGCGCCCGCGCGGCCGTCTTCCTCGATCGTGACGGCACGATCGTGCACGACGCGAACTACCTGAGCCGCCCCGAGCAGCTCCGCCTCCTCCCCGCCGCGCCACCGGCGCTCCGCAAGCTGCG
>JALOPO010000270.1 GCA_025453855.1 Gemmatimonadaceae bacterium | reverse complement strand
CGCCCGTGCCGCGCGACGTTCGTCGCGACGGCGGGGCACTGGCGTGCGTCGCGTCGGCGCACCACCATGCGTCGTGTCGACCGGCACCATGCCTGCACATGACGTCGCGTGCGGCACGACCGTGTCGTCACCCGCATCTCCGTCGGCGCCCTCCTCGGCGTTCGCCTCCTCGTGTCCAGCCACCTCGCACCATGCGCCCCACCGTCCGCCTCGTCATCACCCTCTCGCTCATGCTCGCTGCCACCGGTTGCGCGAGCACGTCGTTCACCAACACCTGGAAGAACCCCGAGGCACAGCAGCTCTCGCTGGCCGGCAAGACCGTGGTGGTGTCGGTGCAGCGCACCGACGAGGCGGCGCGTCGCGCGGCCGAGGACGCACTCGTCGCCGAGCTGAATGCGCGTGGTGCGAAGGGGATCGCGAGCTACACGCTGGGCGGCAACGAGCTGCGTGACACCGTGAGCGCCCAGCGCGCGATCAGCCGCACCGGCGCCGAGGCGCTGGTGGTGATGCGCGTGACGGGGACGCAGGACAAGGTGACGTCGTCGCCCGTGTCGGTGGGCTATGCCGGCGACCCGTTCTTCGGTCGCCCGTGGGGCTTCTGGGGCTCCGGCTGGAGCATGGCCTACAGCACGCCGCAGGTGACGACGACGCAGATCGTGACCGTCGAGACGCGCGTCTACTCGCTCCCGCAGAGCCGCCTGGTCTGGGCCGGCACGAGCCAGACCAGCGACCCGTCGCGCCTCGACCGCATGATCCTCGACATCGCCCGGCGCGCCGGCGCCGAGATGCGCAAGGAAGGGCTGCTCGCGGGGGCCATGTAGTTCGAGCGGGTGAACGGCAACTGCAACTGCTGGTGGAAGAGCAGGGGACTGCAGGACACCGCAGGGAAGGGCAGACAGCTGATCGGGATGCCTCATCGGCCGGTGTGTCGCTGGCCCAGGGCCAACGATGCATCAGCTGGTTTTTTCCTGCGTCGCAATGACGACGCGCGCCGGGTGGTCCCGGCGCGCGTCGTTCTTCTGCGGTTCCCTGCTCGTTCCTGCAGTCCCTGCTCTTCCACCAGCGGTTGCGGTTCGCAGTTGCGGTTCCGCGTCCCGCAGGTCGCTGGTCAGATCGGCTCGGTCACCGGCGCCGGGTCGACGGGGAGATGAACGCCGTGCGTGGCGGGCATCGGGGGGAGCGGGAGCTCGAGCAGCGCGTCGGTGACGAAGGCGCCGCCGGCGTGGCGGAGGTGGGCGGCGATCTCGCGGCGCGTGGCGTCCTGCGGGCTGGCGAGGTTCTCGCGCGCGGTGCGGAAGCGGCGCCCGCTCTGCACGCAGAAGAGTTCGCAGAGCGCGAGCTCGCGCTGCGCCGCCTCCACGCTCCCGCGCTCGGCCAGGAGCTTCTGCGTGCGGGCGATCACGCAGGCGCGCGCGAAGAGCTCGATCGCCATGTCGCCGAGTCGCTCCACGAGCATCTGGCGATCGACGAGCTGCTTCTTGTGCGCGAGGATCGCGTCGTCGGTGGCGGTCTTGAGCTCGCCGACGTGCTTCTCGAGGTAGCGCTTGTGCGGTTCGAGGCGGGGGTGCACCGGCACGTCGAGCGTCCCCGTGCCGCGCACGCCGAGCGCCCCCTTGATCCGGTCGAACGCGAACTCGCCGAGCAGGCCGAGGTGGCGCATCGGCTGCTTGAGCGCGTCGCCGATCTCCTTGAGCTCCTCGGCCGGCCCCTGCACGCCGTTGAGCGCCACGAAGAGGCGCAGGATCTCGTTCGCCCCCTCGAAGATGCGGTTGATGCGGGCGTCGCGGAGCTGCTTCTCGTACGGCCACGGCTTGCAGTAGCCGCGGCCACCGGCGAGCTGCACCACCTCGTCGCTCGCGCGCCAGACGAGGTCCGAGGCGAAGATCTTCACGCTCGCCGCCTCGAGCGACGCGTCGGTGTCGGTGCGGCTCATGAGCGCGGTGAGCGCGCCGACCATGCTGTCGGCCGCGTACTGGTCGGCCGCCATGTCGGCCGCCTTGCGCTGCGTGATCTCGAAGTCGGCGAGCGGGCGACCGAACTGCGTGCGCTCGCTCGCGTACTGCACGAACTGGGTGACCAGGCCGCGCGTGGCGGCCGCGCACCCCGCCGCCAGCGAGAGGCGGCCGGCGTTGAGCGCCTTGACCGCGATCCCGAAGCCGGTCCCCGGCTCGCCCATCAGGTGATCGACCGGCACCTCGAGGTCGGCGAAGCGCAGCTCGGCCTGCGTGCTCCCGCGGATGCCGAGCTTCCGGAACGTGCGCTCGACGTGGAAGCCCGGCATGTCGGGGCGGATGATGAAGGCGCTCGGCCGGAGCACGGTGCGCCCGTCCTTCTGGATCGAGGTCTGCGCGAACGTCGCCAGCACGCCGGCGCGCTGGCCGTTGCCGATCCAGATCTTGCGGCCGTTGAGGAGCCAGTGCGTCCCGGCGTCGTTCAGGCGTGCGCGCGTGACGATGTGCTGCGCGTCGGAGCCGGTCTGCGGCTCGGTGAGCGCATAGGCGCCGAGCGTCTCGCCGCGGGCGAGCATCGGGAGGTAGCGCGCCTTCTGCTCCTCGTTGCCGCCGATGACGATCGCCTTGCATCCGAGGCCGCAGTGCACGCCGATCAGCACGCCGAGCGACGGTTCGACCGCCGCCACCGCCGAGAAGACGCGCGCGTACGCCGCGGTGCTCAGGCCGAGCCCCCCGTACTCGCGCGGAACGGTGATGGCGAGCAGGCCGATGCGCCCGAACGCGTCGATGACCGGTTCGGGGATGCGCTCCTCCTCGTCGAACTGCGCCGGCACGATGATGTCGCCCACGAGGGCGTGCAGCTCGCGCACGAGCCGCGTCACCACCGCCGCCTCGGCCGGGTCGCGCTTCTCGAGCGTGTCCGGGTAGGGGAAGAGGAGGTCGTCGTGGAGCTCGCCCGCGAAGAGGGCGCGCATGAAGGAACGGGTGGCCTGGGCCATTCGAGGACGGACGGCGAGAGGGTCGGCGTGCCGGCGCGGCGCCGGCGCACGCTGCAATGTCGCGGGAGCGTGCCGGCACGGGCTACGGGGCGCGCGCCGCACCGGTGCTACCCCGCGCGGTCGCGTTCGCTCATGCAGGCTCGCGCCCCCAGGGCCACCGCTCGCGTGCGGCCCCCTTGCGGTCGCAGCAGGACGGTCGCCACGATGCGCGGACCCGGGAGCGCGCCGCGCGTGCGCAGGAGGAAGCGGGAATGGCGAGTTCGGAGTGGTACTTCGCGACCGACGGCGTGCGGCGCGGCCCGGTGAGCTGGGAGACGCTCCTCGACGAGGCGCGGCGCGGGACGATCGGGCCCGCCGATCCGGTCTGGACGAGCGGGATGCGCGAGTGGGCCGAGGCGCGGAGCGTGTCGGGGCTCTTCGCCACTGGCGCGAGCGCGGTTCGGCCCGCGGCCACGCGAGAGCCGCCGCCACTCACCTTCGATCTCCCGATCGGCGGATCGGCGCTCGACTACGGCATCCCCGCCAGCGGAGTCGCACCCGTGCCCGGCGGACGGCTGCGCCGCCTCGGCGCCTACGTGATCGACACGGTGATCGTCTCGCTCATCGGCGGCATCCTCGTGGGCCTCACCGGCGTGGCGTCGTGGGGGCTGCGCGATGCGAGTGTCGCCGGCGCGGCGATGGCCACGACGCTCGTGGGATGGGTGCCCGCGTTCCTCTACTACGCCTACTTCGAGAGCGACGCGGGCGCCACGCCCGGCAAGCGCATCTGCAACCTGCGCGTGATCGGCCCGGATGGCGCGGCGCCCTCGTTCGGCCGGGCCGCTGGCCGCTGGCTCGGTCGCGTCCTCTTCCCGCTCACGCTCGGCATCGGCGTGCTGATGATCCTCTTCCGCGATGACCGGAAGGGGATCCACGATCTCGTGGCGGGATG
>JALOPO010000269.1 GCA_025453855.1 Gemmatimonadaceae bacterium | reverse complement strand
CTCGTGGCGCGACTGCAGTACGGGGGCGGGGGTGACTGGTACGCGAACCCGTCGGCGCTGCGCAACCTGCTGCGCGCCGTGCGCACGCGGACCGCACTCGCGATCGACACGGTCGAGCGGACCGTCACGCTGCGCGACCCCGCGCTCATGGACTACGACATGCTGCACGTGACGGGGCACGGCACGATCGCGCTCGAGCCGGACGAGGTGGTGCGGCTGCGCGACTACGTGCTGCAGGGCGGCTTCGTGCACGTGGACGACAACTACGGGCTCGACTCGAGCTTCCGCGCGCTCGCCAGGCGCGCCTTCCCCGATCGCCCGCTCGTGGACGTGCCGCTCTCGCACCCGATCTACCACGTGGTCTACGACTTCCCGCGCGGCCTCCCCAAGATCCACGAGCACGACGGCAAGCCGGCGCGCGGCTACGGCCTCTTCGTGGGTGACCGGCTCGCGCTCTACTACTCGCACTCGGCCGATCTCGGGAACGGGTGGGAGGACGTGGGGACGTACAAGGACGATCCGCCCGCGCTGCACGAGCAGGCGCTGCGCATGGGCGTGAACCTCGTGACCTACGCGGTGACGAGCCGGGTGCTGGCGCGTGCGCGCGCGACCCGGTGGTGGGCCGCGACGGCGGCGGCACTGGGCGCGACGGCGATCGGCATCATGCTCCTCGGCGGTGGGCGCTGGTTCGCCCTCTGGCGCTGGCTCCCGGTCGCGTGGTGGTACGTGGCGCTGGCCACGGGGCTCGTGGCGTGGTGGCGCGTGCGCCGCCGTGCCGCGGCGCCGGCGGCCGATGATGTGGCGCGCGCCATCGAGCAGGAGCGCGCGCTGCGCGGCGGCGAACTGCGGATCGCGCTCGAGTCGGCGCCGCTCGGTGCATTCGGTGCGCAGGCCGCGTCGCGGACGCTGGCGCGGCTCGACGGCGCGCGCAGCACGCTCGTCCCCGCGCTCACCGCCACGCACGACGCGCGACGTGGCTGGTGGCGACGCGCGGCGATCATCGCCGGCGCCGGCTGCGCGCTCGTGTCGGCCGTCTGGCGCGATGGCGCGGCGGCGATTGCCTTCCCGCTGGCAGCGGCGCGCGGCGCGCTCCTCCCGGCGTTGCGCATCGACGCGCCGGCGGTGGCGCTGCGCGGCGCGCGGCCGCGCGTGGTCGTGCACGCCCCGGAGCGTGCGCGCCTGACACTCGTGCTGCGGCGCGCAGGCGGCGCACCGGCCAGGCTGGCGATCCCCGTGCGCGACGGACGCGCGACCATCGCACTGCCGCCGCTCGATGCATCGCTGACGCTCGTGGCCGACGACGGACGCGGGGCGAGCGCGCCGCACGCGCTGCGCATGGCGGAGCTGCCGTACCTCGGCGACGTGACCGCCGAGGCGACCTATCCGGCGTACCTGGCGCGTGCGCCCGAGACGCTCCCGCTGGCCGGCGTGCTCGTGCTGCCGCGCGGGACGGTGCTGCGCATCGCGGCGCGCGGCTCGGTGCCGGTGCGCGACGTGGTGCTCCGCGCCGAGCATGGCGACACGCTCGCGCTCACCGGCGACGAGCACGCCGTGACGACGACGCTCGAGGCGACGCGCAGCGGGCGGTGGAGCTGGGGGGCGCGCGCCGACGTCCCGCTGCAGTCCATGCCGCCGGCGTTCGCGCTCGACGTGCGCGCCGACTCGGCGCCGGTGGTGGAGGTCGCGAGCACCGCCGACACCCTCCTCGCGGCCTCCGACCAGCTGCGGCTCGACGTGCGCGCCGCGGACGACCATCGACTCGCGCGCGTGACGATCGAGGTGCGGGGTGACGGTGCGTTGCGGGCGAGTCGTGCCATCCTCGATGCACCGGCGGCGACCTTCGCGGCCGAGGTGCCGCTCGACCTCGCGGCGCTCGGCGTGCGCGATGCGGGGACGGTGACGGTGCAGGCGGTGGCGGTCGACGCGTCGCCGTGGGCGCAGGTGGGACGCAGTCGCGTGCTGGTGGTGCGCCGCGCCTCGCTCGACGAGCGCCGCGCCGCGGCGCGCGCCGCGGCCGACAGCGTGGCCTCGAGTGCGGCACGGCTCGCGCAGCAGCAGCAGCAGCTCGCGCAGCGCACCGGCGATGCGGCCCGTGGCGCCGCGCGTGCCAACGGCGACTCGGCGAGCATGGGCTTCGATGCGCGCGAGCGGGCGCAGGCGCTCGCGCAGCAGCAGCGGACGCTGCAGCAGCAGGCGCAGCAGCTGCAGCAGCAGGCCAAGGCGCTGCAGGAGCAGCTGCGGAGCGCGGGAGCGCTCGACTCGTCGCTCATGACGCGCCTGGCCGATGCGCAGCGCCTCATGCAGGAGGCGCTCTCGCCGCAGCTCATGGAGCGGCTGCAGCAGCTCGAGCGGGGGTCGCAGCGGCTCGATGCCGATGCGACGAAGCAGGGGCTCGCGGAGCTCGCGAAGCAGCAGGAGGCGCTGCGCGAGCAGCTCGAGCGCAACGCCGAGATGCTCAAGCGCGCGGCGCTCGAGGGGGCGATGGAGACGCTGCGCGACGAGGCGTCGGAGCTCGCGAAGCAGCAGCGTGCGCTCGCCGACTCGGCGGGGCGTGGTGCCACGCGGAGCAGCGAGGCGGGGCGCCTCGCGCAGAAGAGCGAGCGACTCTCGCGCGACATCGAGGCGCTCGGGAAGCGGCTGCGCCAGGCCGATGCGCAGCCTGGTGCGCGGCGCGCGGAGGCTGCGCGCGATGCGTCGCGTCGCGCCGCGTCGGAGATGCAGCGCACCGCGCAGGACCCCGCGCAGGCGCAGGCCGCGAGCGATCGCGCCGCACAGGCGATGGAGCAGGCGGCCGAGCAGCTGTCGCAGGCCCGGCAGGAGCAGGTGGATGCGTGGAAGCAGGAGACGACGGGGGAGCTCGACCAGTCGGTGAGCGAGGTGATGCAGCTCGCCGAGCAGGAGCGCCAGCTCGCGCAGGCCACGGAGCGGCAGGGACTCGACCAGCAGGCGATGCAGCGGCAGTCGTCGCTGCAGGCCGGTGCGCAGGCGGCGGCCGAGCGGTTGAAGGAGGCGGGGCGTCGGTCGCAGCACGTCTCGCCGGCGGCGCAGCGCGCGATGCAGGATGCGGTGCAGAAGCTGGCCGAGGCGACGCGCAGTGCGCAGCGCGCCGCGCAGCGCGAGCAGATGCAGCGCCAGCAGGGCGAGGCGCAGCAGGGCGGGATGCCGCAGGAGTCGACGAGCAGCGGATCGAGCAGCGGCTCGCAGGGTGAGCCGGATGCGCAGGCGGCGCCGTCGGCGGGGCAGGGAGCGCCCTCGCCGCAGGGCGCGCCGTCGTCGCCGGGCAGTGGACAGCAGGGCGCGACGTCGGGGAGCCAGCCGGGCGGGCAGCGGAGTGGTAAGCGGGGTGAGTCGTCGGGTCGGCCGTCGGGGAGCGACACGCCGGGTGGCGCGAGCGGCACGAGCGCGGCCGGTGGGCAGCAGCGTGCGGATGCCGCCGCCGCGATGCGTGATGCGGCGTCGGCGCTCGAGCGCGCCGCGTCGAGCCTCGTGCGCGATCGCGAGCGGGCGAACCGTGCGCGCTCGGCATCGGGGCTCCCGGAGATGCTCGAGGAGCTGGCACAGGCGGCCAGGCAGCAGCAGCAGATGAACGGCCAGGCGGGCGCCATGTCGATGCTCCCCGGCGGCGAGGACGGGGCGCAGGCGCAGGCGCTCGCGAAGTCGCTGGCGCGCAAGCAGCGCGCGATGGCGCAGCGGCTGGACGACGTGAGCGGCGCCGATGCGAGCGGTCGTGCCGAGGCGCTGGCCGAGGAGTCGCGGCGCCTGGCGGAGGCGATGGAGCGCGCCGCCAACGATCCGGAGACGGCGCGCCGTCGCGAGGAGTTCTACCAGCGGCTGCTGAGCGCGGGGCGCACGCTCCGCCGCGACGACGTCGACGACAAGCAGCCCCGCGAGTCGCGACCGGGGATCGGGGCGGCGACGTTCGTGCCGCCGGCCGGCACCGCGCGCGGTGCACCAGCGGGGCCCGTCGCGCCGCCGTCGTGGGAGGCGTTGCGTGCGCTCCCCGACGACGAACGTCGTGCGGTGCTCGAGTACTTCGAGCGGCTGAATCGCCAGCCGCCGGCGGCGGTGAAGCCGTGATCGCGGGCCTCCTGGTCCGCGACGCTCGTCGCAGCCTTGATGAGCGCCGCGCGAGGCCACCGCGTCGCGCGCTGGCGCTGGGCGCGTGCCTCGCCGTCGGTGCCGTGTCGGCCGGCACGCTCGGAGCGCAGGGGGCGCAGGGCAGCGACACGCTGGTGGTGCGCGCCTTCGACCTCGAATCGTCGAAGCCGCGCGAGGCGCTGGCGCTGTATCGTCGCGCGCTCAACGGCGAGACGCTCGTGCCGGCGATGCTCGGCATGGAGCGCATCTTCCACGAGCAGGGGCAGGTCGACTCGCTGCTCCCGCTCGTGGCGGCGGTGGTGCGCGTGCAGCCGCGCGACGCGGTGCTGCGCACGGTGCAGTTCCGCACGCTCGCCACGCTGCGTCGCGAGGACGAGCTG
>JALOPO010000268.1 GCA_025453855.1 Gemmatimonadaceae bacterium | reverse complement strand
GCCTCCACGATCGACGTCGGGAGGTAGAGATTCACCTGGCGGATGCGCCGCTCGCTGAACAGCAGCCGCGCCGCCTGCCCCGCCGCGAAGCGCAGGTTCTCCGGTTCGGTGTTCGTGAAGCGCACCACCTGGTTCCCCCACGTGGGGCGCGCGCGGCGCCCCTGCCGCGCGTCGATCGTCGACTCGTCTCGCCAGACGCGCGCCAGCTCCTCGATCGCGCTCCGCAGCAGGTCGGCCCACGCGTCGTGCGCGCCATCGTGATCGTTCGTCATCCAGACGAAGCGCGGCGTGCGCGGGAGCTCCGTCGTCGCCCAGTGGCGGCTCAGCGCGCGCGCCACCGCCATCGCCCCCGCGAGCTCGTCGTCGAGGAAGGTCTCGATGTCGGCCACGCTCGCCGCCGAAATCGGGCCGGTGAAGCGCGTCGGGCCGTGCGCCGGCAGGATGATCGCGCAGCCGAGCGGCATCCCGCCCGGCGCCGCGTCCGCGAGCGCCGTCTCCATCGCCGTCGCATCGTCGCGGTCGAGCACCGTCACCGTGATGCGCGCGTCGTTGCCCACGCTCGTGAGCTGCGCACGCGCCTCGCGCACGGCGGCCGCGTTGCGGAAGGCGAGCACCACCTCGGCCCCGACCTCGGCCTGCATGCGCGCGATCCCGAGCGCGTCGTCCACCTGGTCGCCGGCCGCCACCAGCACCGCCAGCCCGTGCCCGTCGACCGTGCGCAGCGTGGGGCGCGACACCCACTCGTTGCGGCTCTCCTTGCGCACCCACATGCCGTGCGTGATCTCGAAGTCGTGGCCGTTGAAGGCCGCCGATTCGTCGCTGCCGAGGAAGACGCAGGTTCCCGCCACGTCGCGCGGCGTCGGGAAGACCTTCGCCGGCTGCTCGCCGTCCATCGACCGCGCGAGCGACATGAGCTCCGTGAAGTGCTTCCCCGTCGACCCGGGCGCGTCGCCCTTGAGCCGGTCCATGGTGGCGAACACCGAGTCGATGCGCTCGGAGCGGATCGGCCCCGGGTAGACGGTGTTCACGCGGATCCCGCGCGCCCCGAGCTCGAACGAGAGCTGCCGCGAGAAGGCGTTCATCGCCGCCTTCGGCACCACGTACGCGGCGCGCGCGTAGTACTCGGTGCGGCTGAAGATCGTGCTCACGTTGATGATGCTGCCACCCGGCGCCATCACGTCGGCCGCGGCGCGTGCCACGTGCCACGCCACGCCGAGGATGCTGCGCAGCGCCTGCGGCACCGTCTCGCTGTCGGTGGCGCCCTCGGCCTGCAGCGCCGCCAGCTCGGCGTCGCTCAGCGGGATGCGATGGATCGGCTGCCGCGGCCCGGCCGAGCCGGCGTTGTTGACCACGACGTCCAGGCGGCCGTGACGCGCCATCACCTCGGCGAGCGCGGCATGCACGCTCGCGGGATCGGCACCGTCCAGTCGCACCGTGCTCGCGCGCGTCTCCGGGACACCCGTTGCCTCGAGCGCCGCACGCCGTGCCGACTCGTTGCGCTCGTGCTCGCGCCCCGTGAGCACGACCGTCGCCCCCTCGCGCAGGTAGTGGCGCACGATCTCGCCGCCCAGGTTGCCGGCCGCTCCGGTCACGAGGCAGACCTTGCCCGCCAGTCGCCCCGTTGCCGTGGCCGGTGTAGGCACCACCTGCGGCACGGGAACCGATGGCGTGGGACGCTCGGCGGACTTCGACTCGACCACGCTCATCGTCCCTCTCCCGTGGCGTCGCTCCCCGACGCCGTCGCGGCCCACGCCTCGAGGAGCGCATCCCGACCGCGCAGGCCGAGCGTCGGGAGCGCATGGTTCACCACGTACGTCGCACCGGCATGCCGGTTGTCCCACATCGCCTGGTGCGCCTGCGGCAGCTCGTGCCACGGCACCACCGTCGGCTCGGTCACCGCGAGCAGCCCGGCGGCGATCATGTCGTTCATGCGCGTCACCTCCCAGGCGTTGCTGAGGTGTGTGCCGGCGATCGTCGCCGTCGGCATCAGGATGCGGCGCTGCCGCGTCCAGACCTGCGGCGCGTAGAAGGCGAAGCGACGCCCGTCGCAGTCCTCGCTGTAGAGCACGCGCCCCGTGAACGGCTTCACGAGCGACGTGCTCACGCCGAGCGCATCGTGGCCGGCGCGCTCGAGGATCACGTCCGGCGCGCCGCGCGGGTTGTCGGGGCTCCGCAGCAGCGCGCCGACAGCGCTCCCGAACGGCTTGAGCGTGTGGTCCTGGAAGTCGCGCACCGCCGCGCGGAAGCGCTCCGTGTCGCGCTTCGCATCGGGGAGCTGCGGCATCGTGTCGGGCCACTCGAAGCCGTGGACGCGGCGCCGCAGCTCCTCGATCGAGACGATCCCGGCCACCGCATCCTCGAAGCCGAGCGACTGCACGAACTCGCGCTGCCCGTCGGTCGTGGTCGCCACCACCGCGCGTGCCCCGCACGCCCGCACCGCCTCGATCATCTCCAGCCCCGCCGCATCCACCAGTTCGTGCGAGCGCGGCCCGTAGTAGACGAGCACCGCCTCGCCCGCCCGCACCCCCGCGCGCTGCATCATCACCTCGGGGGCGACGCGCCCGACCTTGCCGGCGAAGGTGAAGTGGTAGCCGCTCGACGCCCCGTAGAACGCCAGCGTCCCGCCATCGGCGAGGAGCTGGAACGACCGCGCGAAGGCCTGCTCGCCGGCGTGCGACACGACATAGTCGGCGAGGCGACCGCCGTTCAGGCGGCGGTACTCGTCGAGCAGCGGCGCACCGGCCGCGATCCACGCGCGCGTCGCCGCCTCGCCCTCGGGCACCGGCGTGAAGAGCGCCCGGAAGCGCGGGTCGGTGCGGTCGATCGCACCGCGCGCGCCGGCGTCGTGCACCACCTGCGCGCGCGACGCGCTCGACACGAGCCCCGTGACCTGCACGCCGTGCCGCGTCGCGACCTTGAGCGCCTCGAGCCCGGTCCCCGTCGCCGCCCCTTCCACGAACATCGTGCGCCCCCCCTCGATGCGGAGCGTCGTGAAGAGGCAGCGCACGATCGTGCCCAGGTTCAGGATGTACGACCCCGCCTGCTCGAGCGTCAGGTCGCCCGGCACCGCGTGCAGCTGCGGCGCCTGCGTGACCAGGAACTGCGCGTGGCTCCCCGTCTCCGTCTCGTAGCCCTGGATCGCGAAGTCGGCGAACATCGGGTCGCGCGCGGCGAGCGGCGAGAGGAGCGCGCTCTGCCCCGAGTAGATCGCGACCAGGTCACCGACCTTGAGCCGCCCTTCCGCGCGCGCTTCGCTCCCCAGCCTGGCCACCAGCCCGATCCCGCCCGAGCCGGTCACCTGCACGTCCTCGTCGTGGTTGTCGAAGCTCGACACCGGGATGCCGGTGATCGCCCAGATGTCGTTGAAGTTCACCTCGCTCGCGATCACGTAGACGAGCGCCTCGTTCGCCCCCGGCTCGGGCACCGGCACGATCAGCTCGCGCTCGGCCTGCGCCGGATCGCCGAACAGCGGGGCACCGGTCTCGCGATCGCGCGGCACGCCGAAGGCGTACTGGTGCGCGGGAATCGGCGTCACGCCCGGATAGAACGGCGCGCCGCGCGGAAGGAGTCGCGCCGCGGCGATCGCCTGCTGCTCCCACGCCGCATCGTCGCCGGCCAGCCGCACGCCATCGCGACGGATCGGGAGCGGCGCGCTCCGCTTCTCCATGAAGTCGCGGATCCCCGTCTTGCCGCCGTCGGGATCGACGACGCCTGCCGCGAAGCACTGCGCGATCGCGCGCCGTGGCACGCCCCGCCCACGCGAGCTGCGCCTGCACCGCGCGCAGGTGCGCGTCGTCGAGCGCCTCGTCGAGCGAGAGCGTCGCCCGCTCCTCCCAGCGCGTCACCGCCGCCTGCCGCTCCGCATGCGCACGCGCAAGCGCACTCGTCGCCCCGTCGCGCACGAGCGCGCGCACCAGCGCGTGCGCCGCCGTGAGCGCGTCGTCGGCGCCATCGGTGAGGTGGTCGACGATCCCGATCTCGTGCGCCGTCGCGGCGTCGATCGCCGAGCAGCCGCGGGAGCCGCTGCGTCCCGCCGTAGCCGGGGAGGAGGCGCAGCCGGATCTCCGGCTGGCCGAAGCGCGCCAGCGGCTCGGCCACGCGGTAGTGACAGGCGAGCGCGAACTCCATCCCGCCGCCGAGTGCCACGCCCTGGATCGCCGCCACGCACGGCTTCCCCATGCGCTCGATGCGCCCGAATGCGAGCTGCGCATTGTTGGGAAGGACGCGCGCCTGCTCGACGGTGTGCATCTCCTCCAGGAACTGCCGGATGTCGGCGCCGGCCACGAAGCTCGACGTCCCCTCGCCCGTGAAGACCACCGCGCGGACGTCGTCACGCCGCGCGAGGTGGTCGATGACGATGTTCAGCTCGTCGAGCGCGCGCTCGTTGAGGGCGTTCACCGGCGGATTGGTGATGAAGACCGTCGCCACGCGGCGTTCACCGGCGGATTGGTGATGAAGACCGTCGCCACGCGTGCGCCCGGCGCGACGAGGTTGTACTGCACCTTCACGTAGCGGTAGCGCTCGAAGAGCTCCTGCTCGTCGGCGAGGCGCTGCCTGCGCTGCCACGCGTCGATCGCCGTGCGCAGCTCGTCCAGCGACTCGGGATTGCGCAGCGTGCTCGCGTCGCCCACCGCCTCCCCTTCCACCAGCGCGCGCACCATGCGGCGCATGTACTTGCCGCTGCGCGTCTCGGGGAACTGCCGCACCTCCAGGAAGTCGGCCGGCACCGCCACCGCGCCCTTCTCGCGGCGCACGAGCTCCGTGAGGCGGCGCTTGTCTTCCTGCGTCAGCGTGCGCCCCTCCACCGGGCGCACGAAGGCGAGCGGCGTGAGCCCCTTCTCGCGATGCGGTGCGCCGACGACGATCACGTTCCCCACCGGCGAGTCGGGATCGAGCGCCTTGTCGCGCAGGATCGCCCCCTCGATCTCCTCGGTCCCCATGCGGTGCCCGGAGACGTTGATCACGTCGTCGGAGCGCCCGTGCAGCGAGAACGAGCCGTCGGCGTGGCGCACCGCGAAGTCGCCCTGCGTGTACGCCCACGC
>JALOPO010000267.1 GCA_025453855.1 Gemmatimonadaceae bacterium | reverse complement strand
CGTCGGCGACGCAGCGCTGCTCCGGCTCGAGTCGTCGAGTCGCGCGGCGCGGCTCTATCGCGTCGGTGATGGTGATGGCGGCTGGCGCGTGCTCGGCATTGGCGCCGATTTCGTGCGACTCGGCGGCGCAGGCGGCGAGCGCATCGTCCGCCTGCGGCGCGCACGCGGAGCGCGCGAGTGACGCGCCGCATGGTCCCGCTGGTCAGGCGCGGGTCGCGCGTTGCGGCCGTGTTCGTGCTCCTCGCCGTCTCCGCGCTCGCCATCCCGGCACGCGCGTCGGCGCAGCCGCGCCCCGCCGCGTCGATGCGCTTCACGGACGCGCGCCTCGAGGACGTGATCACCGCGCTCGGGCAGATGCTCGGCCTCACCGTCGTGACCAGCGAGATCCCCGATCGGCGCATCTCGCTCGTCACGCCGGCCGGCGTGCGCGGCGGCGAGATCAGCGGCATCCTCGAGTCGCTGCTGGAGGCCAACGGCCTCGTGCTCCTGCGCCGCGGCGCGGTGGTGCAGGTCGTGCCGGCGGAGAAGGCGCCCGGCGGTGGCGAGGTGGGCGTCGGCTTCGACTTCCCCGATCCTCCGCCGGTCGGCATCGTCACGCGCCTCGTCCCGCTGCAGTTCCTGCGCGCCGAGGAGGCGCTCGACGCGCTCAAGTCGATCGCCGGCCCGGCGGCGCGCTTCGAGGCCGTGAACCGGTCCAACGCGCTCCTCATCAGCGATCGCGGCGCGAACGTCGCGCGCTATCTCGAGCTGCTCCGCCGGCTCGATGTCGCGACACAGGGCGACGACGGGCTGCGCACCTACGTGATCCCGCTGCGCTACGCGTCGTCCGAGGATCTCGCGGCGGCGCTCGGCCAGCTCTTCGGCGCCACCGTGGGGGCGGGGCGACGCGGCTCGCTCGACGACCTCTCGCTGAGCGCGAACCTGCAGGGCTTCCGCAGCCGCGAGAACGAGATCTTCCGCACGCGGCAGAACCTGCAGCAGGCCGCACCCGGCGGCACGTCGCCGACCGCGCCGACCGGCGGCGGCGTCACCGGCAACGTCGTCACGCCGTCGCGCGGCGACTCGGCGCGCGGCGGGCTGGTCGGCCAGACGACGATCGTCAGCAACGCGCCCGGCAACTCGCTCGTGATCCGCACCGCGCCCGGCAACATCGGGCTCCTGCGCGAGACGATCGACTCGCTCGACCGCCGCCCCGACCAGGTGCTGATCGAGGTCACGGTGGCCGAGGTCGTGCTCGGCCGCGGCCTCGAGTACGGCGTCGACTGGAGCGCGGCGGCGACGCGCGCGCGGACGCAGGGCGGCGTCACCTTCGGGCGCCCGGTCGTGGACAGCCTCAACCTGTTCGACGCGGCGCCGCAGAACTTCATCGCCAACCTCACGCGACTCGGCTCCATCGACGTGCGCGCCGTGCTGCGCGCCCTCGCCAGCACGAGCGAGGTGAAGGTGCTCAGCACCCCCGAGGTGCTGGCCGTGAACAATCGCGAGGCGCGCATCCTCGTCGGGAGCAAGTTCCCGTTCGTCGCCTCCACCCGACTCGGCGTCGACTTCGGTGGGCGCGACCAGAGCGTGCAGTACCAGGACATCGGCACCTCGCTGCGCCTCATCCCGACCATCAACGACCAGGACTACGTGAGCGTCCAGGTGCTGCAGGAGGTGAGCTCGGTCACCACGCAGACCGTGCAGGCGGCGCTCAACGCACCGGTCATCAACACGCGCGAGGCCTCCACGCGCGCCGTCGTGAAGGATGGGCAGACGGTGGTGATCGGCGGGCTGATCGGGCAGTCCGACGAGGTGATCGAGGGCGGCGTGCCGTTCCTCAAGGATCTCCCGCTCCTCGGCTACCTCTTCAAGCGGCAGTCGCGATCGCGCGCGCGCACCGAGCTCGCGATCTTCATCACTCCGTACATCATCCGCAGCGACGCCGATGCCGACTCGGTGCGCGAGCGGGCGCGCCGGCGCGTGGGCGGCATCGAGCAGGGTGACGCGGCGCCGCGCGCGGCGCCGCGCGCCGAGCCGCTGCGTCCGCTGCCGCCCGAGCCGCGTCCGGCGCGCGCGCCTGTGGCGCCGCAGCCTGCGCCGGCGCCGGGACGCCGCCCGTGATCCGCGGCGCCGACATGTCGAGCGAACGGCAGCCCGTCGCGCGCGACCTGCGCGAGGCGGCGCAGGGTGCGCTCGCGCGTCGGCTCGCGCCACGCTGGATGGAGGCGCACGCGCTCCTCCCGCTCGGCATCGACGAGGGGGGGGCGGTGGTCGTCGCCGCGGCCGAGACGCCGCACGAGACGGTGCTCGACGAACTGGTGCGCACCTTCGCGCGGCCGGTGCGCGTGGTGGCGCATGCGGCGGGCGAGATCCAGGCCGCGCTCCTCACCGGAGAGCGCAGCGACGAGTCGGGCGCCATCACCACGACGGGCGACGGCGGCGACGAGCCCGCGCTCGACGACCTGCGGGCACTCGCCGACCAGGAGCCGGTGATCCGGCTCGTGAACGTCACGCTCCTCGATGCGCTCCGCGCCGGCGCGAGCGACGTGCACATCGAGCCGCTCGCCGGCGAGCTGCGCGTGCGCTACCGCCTCGATGGCGTGCTGCGCGAGATGACGCGCATCGGCCGGCAGTACCAGGCGGCGGTGCTGAGCCGGATCAAGATCATGGCGGGGCTCGACATCGCCGAGCGCCGCCGCGCGCAGGACGGGCGCATCCGGCTTCGCCTCGAGGGGCGTGACGTCGACCTGCGCGTCTCGACGCTTCCCGGCCTGCACGGCGAGGGGATCGTCCTCCGCCTCCTCGATGCCGGTGCGACGACGCGCGACCTGGCCACGCTCGGCATGCCCGCCGCGATCGAGGCGCGGGTGCGGCAGCTCATCGCGCGCACGGGCGGGATCGTGCTCGTCACCGGCCCCACCGGTTCGGGCAAGACGACGACGCTCTACGCCGCGCTGGCGCAGCTCAACTCGAGCGCGGTGAAGATCGTCACCGTCGAGGATCCGGTGGAGTACCGCGTGGAGGGCGTCACGCAGGTCCCCGTGCAGGCGCGCACCGGGATGACCTTCGCTTCGGCGCTGCGCTCCATGCTCCGCCACGACCCCGACATCATCATGGTCGGCGAGCTCCGCGACACCGAGGCGGCGGCGATCGCCATGCAGGCCGCCCTCACCGGCCACCTGGTGCTCAGCACGCTCCACACGACCGACGCGGTCGGCGCCGTCACGCGCCTCGTCGACATGGGGATCGAACCGTATCTCGTCGCCGCCACGCTGCAGGGCGTGCTCGCGCAGCGTCTCGTGCGCGTGCTCTGCGACGACTGCGCCGTGCCGCGCGCGCCCACCGCCGACGAGCAGCGCGCGTGGGGCGCGGCCGCACGCCCGCGCCGTGCCGCTGGCTGCGAGCGCTGCGCGGGGACCGGCTATCGCGGTCGCACCGGCATCTACGAGCTCTTCGTTCCCGACGAGGCGCTGCGCGCGCGCATCGTCGCCGGCGACGCGCCATCGGCGCTGCGCGCGCAGGCCCGGGCGCACGGCACCAGCTCGCTGCGCGACGAGGGGATGCGGCTCGTGCGCGACGGCATCACGACGGCCGAGGAGCTGCTGCGCGCCGTCGGCGAGGACGCCGCGTGACCATCGACGCCGCCTTCCGCTTTCGCGCCGCCGATGATCGCGGCACGCTCGTGGACGGCGTGCTGCGCGTCGCCACGCGCGACGCCGCGCTGCGCGAGCTGCGTCGGCGCCAGCTCTGGCCGCTCACCGTCGAGCCGGTGAGTGCCGCGACGGGCGCGAGCGACGCGGCCCCCGCGTCATCGATGACGACCGTGTTCAGCGGCAGCACGCGTCGGCGCGCGGTGGCCGAGTGGGTGCGCACGCTGGCCACGCTCCTCGGCGCGGGCGCGCCGATCGATCGTGCGCTGCGCGTGGCGCATGCGCAGGT
>JALOPO010000266.1 GCA_025453855.1 Gemmatimonadaceae bacterium | reverse complement strand
CGCGCCGCCCTCGGTGACCTCCCCATCATCGCCGAGAACCTGGGCGTGATCACGCCGGCGGTGGAGGCGCTGCGCGAGGCCAACGGCTTTCCCGGCATGCGCATCCTCCAGTTCGCCTTCGGCACCGATGCGCAGGCGCGCGACTTCCAGCCGCACAACTTCCCGCGCGAGTGCGTCGTCTACACCGGCACTCACGACAATGACACCACCGTGGGGTGGTGGCGCTCGCAGGGCGTCGGCGACTCGACGCGCAGCGCGACCGAGGTGGCGAAGGAGAAGGCCTTCGCCATGCGCTACCTGGACACCGACGGCAGCGAGATCCACTGGAGGCTCATCCGCGCCGGCCTCGCCTCGGTGAGCGACACGGTGATCATGCCCATGCAGGACCTGCTGGGCCTCGGCAGCGAGGCACGCTTCAACCTGCCGGGACGCGCCGGCGGCAACTGGCGCTTCCGCTTCACGTGGGAGCAGCTCACCCCCGCGATCATCGAGCGCCTCCGCTCGCTCATCGACACCTACGACCGCCTGCCGGGATAATCGATGCCCGTCCAACCCGCGCGGAGCACCGCGCCGGCGAGCTTCGCCGCCATCTGGAACATGAGCTTCGGCTTCCTGGGCATCCAGTTCGGCTGGGCGCTCCAGATGGCGAACATGAGCGCGATCTACGAGTACCTCGGCGCGAGCGCCGACCAGATCCCGATGCTCTGGCTCGCCGCGCCGCTCACGGGGCTCATCGTGCAGCCGATCATCGGCCACCTGAGCGACCGCACCTGGTCGCCGCGCTTCGGCCGCCGCCGCCCGTTCTTCCTCGTCGGGGCGATCCTCAGCTCGCTCGCGCTGCTGGTGATGCCGCATTCGAGCTCGCTCTGGATGGCGGCCGGGCTGCTCTGGGTGCTCGACGCGTCGATCAACATCAGCATGGAGCCGTTCCGCGCCTTCGTCACCGACCTGCTCCCCCAGGAGCAGCGGACGCGCGGCTTCACGATGCAGTCGCTCTTCATCGGGCTCGGGGCGGTGATCGCGAGCGCGCTCCCGTGGATGTTCACCAACTGGTTCGGCGTCGCGACGAGCGCGCCGGGGACGATCCCCACCGCGGTGCGCCTCTCGTTCTACGTCGGCGCCGCCGCCTTCATGGGGGCGGTGCTCTACACGGTGCTCACCACGCGCGAGCATCCGCCCGAGGACATGGACGCGTTCGAGGCGGCGCGCCGGGCGAGCGGCGGCGGGCCGGTGGCGGCGCTCAGGGAGATCTTCGAGGCGGCGCGCCACATGCCGGCGACGATGGGCGAGCTGGCGCTGGTGCAGATCGCGACCTGGCTCGGCCTGTTCTGCATGTGGCTCTACTTCCCGGTGACCGTCGCGCGCCACGTGTTCGGCGCCACCGACGAGAAGTCGCCGCTCTACCAACAGGGGATCGAGTGGGCGGGGCTCTGCTTCGCCGCCTACTCGGCGGTCTGCTTCGCCTTCTCGTTCGTGCTCCCGTCGCTCGCGACGCGCTTCGGCCGCAAGACCACGCACGCGGCCTGCCTGCTGGCCGGCGCGGCGGGGCTGCTCTCGGTGGCGGTCATCCACCAGCCGACGCTGCTCCTGCTCTCCATGACCGGCGTCGGCATCGCGTGGGCGAGCATCCTCTCCATGCCCTACTCCATCCTCGCCGGCGGCGGGTGGCGTCTTCCTGGCCATCGCGGCGCTGCTCGTGACGCGCGTGCACGATCCGGCGACGGCCGCGGATCGCGTCGCGCCGCCGCGTGGTGGACGTCTCGCCAAGGCGGCTGCCTGATGCCACCATCGAAACACACCACCGGACGGCGCGCCATGCGGTGCGCCGTCGTCGCATCGGCGCGCGGCGGTGCGCGGGTGCTGATCGCGGCGCTGATCGGCACGACGCTCGCGGCGCAGGCGCCCACGGTCACGAAGGTCGAGCCGCCCGAGTGGTGGAGCGGGCACTCGATCAGCCCCGTGCGCCTCCTCGTGAGCGGGACGCGCCTCGCCGGTGCGCGCGCCGAGTGCGGGGCGCGCCTGCGTTGCGGCACGGCGTCGGTGAACGCGGCGGGGACGCACGCCTTCCTCGACGTCGCGGTGCCGGCCACGGTGCGACCGGGGCGTTACCCGATCACGCTCCGCACGCGCGACGGCGCCGCGTCGTTCGACTTCCACGTGCACCCGCGCCGCGCCGCGACGCGGGGCTTCGCGGGCTTCGACGCGAACGACGTGCTCTACCTCATCATGCCCGACCGGTTCGTCAACGGCGACACCGCCAACGACGACCCGGCGCGCTCGCGCGGCCTGCACGACCGGGCGCGGAAGCGCAGCTATCACGGCGGCGACCTCGCGGGGGTGCGGCGTCGCCTCCCCTACCTGAAGTCGCTCGGGATCACCGCCATCTGGCTGAACCCGGTCTACGACAACGACGACCGGACGAATGGGCGCGAGCTGATCGACGGCGAGGCCGCGACCGCCTACCACGGCTACCACGCCCGCGACTACTACGCGGTCGACGAGCACCTCGGCGACACCGCCACCATGCGCGCGCTGGTGGACGATGCGCACGCCCTCGGGATCAAGGTGATCCTCGACATGGTCGCCAACCACACGGGCCCCGGGCATCCGTGGGTGCAGGACCCGCCCACGCCGACCTGGTTCAACGGCACGCGCGACGCACACATCGCCAACGACTTCCAGGCATGGACGCTCGCCGACCCGTACGGAAGCGCGGCCACGCGGCGCACGACGCTCGACGGGTGGTTCGTGAACCTCCTCCCAGACCTCAACCAGGGTGACCGCGAGACGTCACGCTACCTGATCCAGAACACGCTCTGGTGGGTGGAGAAGTTCGGGCTCGACGGCATCCGGCAGGACACGTGGCCGTACGTGCCGCGCACCTTCTGGAAGGAGTGGATGGCGGCGATCAAGCGGGCGCGCCCCACGGTGACCGTGGTGGGCGAGGTCTTCGAGGGCGATCCGTCGCTGGTCGCCTTCTTCGAGGGGAGCGTGCCGCAGTTCGACGGCGTCGCCACCGGCGTCGACTACCTCTTCGACTTCCCGAACCACTTCACGCTCCGCACCGCGTTCGGCGGTGGCGGGGCGCTGCGCGAGCTGGCGATGATGACGGGACGCGACCGGCTGTATCGCGATCCCACGCGCCTCGTGACCTTCCTCGGCCTGCACGACGTCTCGCGCTTCATGAGCGACCGCCGCGCGACGCCCGAGGGGATGCGCCTCGCCTACACCTACCAGTTCACCACGCGCGGCATCCCGCTCGTCTACTACGGTGACGAGATCGGCCTCCCCGGCGGCGGCGATCCCGACAACCGTCGCGACTTCCCCGGCGGCTGGCCGGGCGACACGCGCGACGCCTTCGATGCCGGGGGACGCACGCCGGCCGAGCAGGCGACGTGGGCGCACCTGCAGCGCCTGATCGCGCTCCGGGCGGCACGGCCCGAGCTGCGGCGGGCGCGCATCGAGAACCTCGTGGTCACCGCGCAGCAGTGGGCGTACCGGCGCGGCGCCACCGTGGTGACGCTCAACAACGACAGCACCGCCGCCACGCTGCGCCTCCCCGCCTTCACGCCACGCGACGATGCGCTCGGCATCTGCCAGCGTCCCGTGCAGGAAGGTGGCGAGACGGTGGTCACGATCCCGGCGCGGGCGGGGTGCGTCTTCTGACGTGAGGCACGGTCGTCGCGTGACGGTGTCACGCGTCCGGGCCGACGCGCCGTCGCAGGGCGAAGTCGTCGGCCGCCGTCGACTCGAAGGGCGCGCGTCGTGTGCGGCGAGCGCCCTTCCTGCACCGGGCATGTACGACGTTCGCCGGCGCGCACACGGCGTGTGACGCGCCATCGACCGTCTGCGTTGGAATTCTCCAATGAAACCAACCGCGGGTGCGTGGTGCTTGATCCGGTATTCACAGGTGCAGAGGAGAAATACCGTGACCAGATCGGGGCTGCGTCTCGCGGGTCGGCACGCGACGTGTGGGACATGGCGCCGCACACGCGGCGCGGTGATCGCCGGCGTCGTCTTCCTCTCCGCGTGCGGCGGTGAGTCCACGGCCAGCGAACCGGTTCGCAGCGCGACGATCGCGCTCACGCGCTGGCGCACCGGCGTGGGCGACTCGGTCCGCGTGACCGTCACCGGCACGACCGCGGGCGGCGCGGCGAGCAACGCCACCGCCTCGATCGTCGTCGAGCCGGCGCGGGTGGCGGTGCTGCGCAATGGGTGGCTCGTGGCCCGCGATACCGGCGCCGCGCTGGTCACCGCGACACTCGGCACCCTGGTGGTGCGCACCACGTTCGGCGTCGTTCCGCCGTCGGCGTTCCCGCTCGAGCTGCGACAGGGCGTGGGCCCCGAGCTCCCGCCTGCCGTCGCCGCACAGCTGCCGGCCGTGGTCGCGCGGTGGCGCGAGGTGATCGTGGGTGCCGAGCCCACCGCGCGCGTGGCGCCCGACGAATGGCCGGCGAGCGAGCGGTGCGGCTTCCGATCCGCAACCGCGGTGCAGACCGACGGGGCGATCCTGGCGGTGGTCGTGGACCGGCTCGACGGCCGCGGGCGGGGGATCGCGGCCGCGGTGCCATGCCGGACACGCACGCGCGCGGACCGCCCGGGCGTCGCCACCTCGGCCGGGCTCGTCGTGCTCGACAGCGCCGACCTGCGCGACTTCCTCGCCCTGCGCGACAGCGTCCGCTTCGAGATCCTCCTGCACGAAGTCGGACACGCGCTCGGCTTCGGCGTCTTCTGGGACGACGACGTGGTCCGCTTCACGCCGCCGCTCGTGCAGTCGCTGCCCACGCCGTCCTACGCGGGACCACGCGCGCTGGCGGTGTGGAACCGCATGACGACGACCGGAACGCGCCCGCTCCGGATGCAGTCCACGTTTGCGCACTGGGACGAGGCGACCGTGGGGGACGAGCTGATGTCGCCGCTCACCGAATCCCGCGCCGAACCCTTCTCCGCCCTCTCCGTCCAGGCCATGGCCGACCTGGGCTACGTGGTGGCGAGCGGGGGGCTCGATCCGTGGCGGCCACCCCTCGACGGCATCGTCTCGACATCGGTGCGTCCACACGTCGCCCGCAGCGGCGGGGATGCGGTGCTGCATGACTTCATCCTGCCACCCGGCTGGCGCACCGAGCGCGTGGCGATTCCGGCGCGCTGAGCCGGCTGCGACGAGCGCCGGCACGCCGCATCGTGGCGACGGCCGGCGCTCCATACCCGGGACGGGACTCGAACCCGTAAGACCTTGCGGCCAGCGGTTTTTGAGACCGCCCTGTATACCATTCCAGCACCCGGGCGCGACGCCGGAAGCTTAGTCGCGGGCCCGGGTCGTGACAAAGCCGCGTCGTGCACCTGGCCGCGTCGCGTGCGCGGCCCGCCGCCCACGCGCTGCGGGCGCCGCTCAGCGCGCGCCCGGTCGCGCGACGGTGCGAGCGATGCTGTCGACGATCCCGTCCACGTCGGTGGCCGGACCCGCATACGTGACCAGCACGAGGGTGCCGCGCGCGTCGACCCAGACGCTCCGCATGTGCTGCGCCTTCCCCTTGGCCACGAAGTCGTTGGTCACGCCGAGCGCCGGGTAGCTGCCCACCGT